>DMKK01000220.1:0-16198 GCA_003454335.1 Gammaproteobacteria bacterium
CGGCGAGGACGCCGCTCCCACAATGCAGATTCAGCATATCCTTTGCGGCCATTGCCGCAATTTTATGGCCGGGCTTAACTACCCTGAACAGGTGGAATACGCAGGGTATCCCCGACGCGCAGGCGGTCGGACTTGAGGCTGTTATAGCCACGCAGACTGGAGAGGCTGACCTGGTATACGGCGGCAATCTGACTCAGCGTATCACCCGACTTGACCTTGTATTTGCGGGCGGCCAGGGCCGCCATATGTGTTCCCGGTGGCGGGTTATTGCCGAAATAGTCGCGGATACCGCTCAGCATAGCCTTGGCCAGTTTCTTCTGGTGGCGCTTGTCGCGCAGCTTGTTTTCTTCCTGTGGGTTGGAAATAAAGGCTGTCTCTATCAGGATTGACGGGATATCCGGTGATTTCAGCACCACAAACCCGGCACGCTGTACGCTGGACTTGTGCATCTTGCCCAGCCGCTTCAGCCCGCCAAGCATATTACTGGCCACCTCATGGCTGGCCTCGATGGTCGCGGACTGCGACAGGTCCAGCAACACCTCGGCAAGCAGGTCATCCTTGTCATCGAGGCTGACACCGCCGGCAAGGTCCGCAGAATTTTCCTTGGCCTCCAGCCAGCGGCCCATTTCAGACGAGGCACCGCGGCGTGAGAGTACAAATACGGATGAACCACTGGCTCGCTGGCTGTGGAAACCGTCGGCATGGATTGATATAAACAGGTCCGCGTTCTCTTTGCGCGCCTTGTTGATACGCTGGCGCAGCCCCACATAGTAATCACCTTCGCGAATCATAACCGGACGCATGCCGGGTTCTTTCCGGATGAGTGCCGCCAGTTCACGTGCAATGGCCAGTACCACCGTCTTTTCGCGGGTACCACGACGCCCGATGGCGCCCGGATCATCCCCTCCGTGTCCGGCATCAATCGCAATGACCAGGTTACGCAATGCCGCCGGCTTGTTCACAACCGTCTTCTTGACGACCGCCTGCTTGCCAGTATCTTTGCCCGTGATCCTGGTCCCGGTAGTTTCGTAGAGATCAATCACCAGGCGATGACCGTATTGCCCGTTCGGCTTCAGACTGAAGGTACGTGGCTTGGCGGATTGCTTGAGATCAAGCACGATACGCAGTGTCTTGTCCTTCTTTATAGCCGTACGGATACCCTTGACCAGGCCACCGGCGTTGCTGGCTGCCTGTAGCGCCTTTGACGCCTGTGCAGCTGGCACATCAACCACCAGACGAGCGGGATTCTGCAGGGAAAAGACATGGTGGCTAACAGCACCACTGGTATCAAATACGACCCGGGTATGGTCCGGCGCTGCCCACAGGCGCACGTTCTTGAAATCAACCGTACCGGCCAGTGCAAGGCCTTGCACTGCCAGCCAGAGATACACCCCTGTTATCAGTCTGCTCACCGCCGCCGCACCCCTGAAATTATCCCCTTGCCGTGTTGGGGGATTCTATCCATAACACCAGGGTGATTGCAAGAAATAGTGTTTACTCTCTTTGGGATAGAGATACTAGCTGAGTAGCTGTCGAGATATTGGCACCAACCGATAACTTCTGCCCATTCAGTCCTTTTCCGCTAGCTGATCCAGCCAGCGCTGCCCGGCCGGTGTAGCAGCCACCATGCTGGCCACCCGCCCGCCCCCAGAAAAACCAAGGTCAATAGTAAGGTCGGCTGCCGGCAGGTAGCCACTGCCCCGCTCCGGCCACTCCACCAGCAACAGGGCCGCATCAGCCAGCATGTCTCGCAGCCCCAGCCATTCCAGTTCTTCGGCATCCGCCAGCCGGTACAGGTCCAGGTGATAGACCCGGCAGGGTGCAAGCGCATAGGGCTCGACCAGTGTATAGGTCGGGCTTCTGACCTTGCCGGTATGCCCAAGACCACGCAACAAACCGCGGGCCAGGGTAGTCTTCCCTGCGCCCAGATCACCCCGCATATAAATAATTCCCGGTGTGATAGCAGGCGCCAGTTGCTCGCCCAGCAACTCTGTTGCCTGTGCATCGGCCAGCACCCGTTTCATGCAGAGTGCCCCGGCTTGTTAAGGGGATTATTGCAGGGAGTGTTCAGCACGCCCCGCAGTTCGGCAATCACATCACTCGCCAGCATGCCCCGTTCACCTCGCACCGCCGCTGCATCACCCGCACAGGCATGTGCACAGACACCGGCAACGGCCGCAGCATGCGTTTCCATACCCTGGGCAATCAATGCAGCAATCACGCCGGCCAGCACATCCCCCATACCGGCGGTGGCCATGCCGGGATTACCCGCACCGCAGACAATCGGCAGTTTGTCATCACCATGAATCACCGTGCCGGCACCTTTCAATACCGTGGTGCCCCCGTACTCCTGTGTAATCGCCTGCGCCGCAGCAAAGCGATCGCGCTGGATAGCGGCCGTGTCCTGACGCAGCAGACGCGCGGCCTCACCCGGATGCGGTGTCAGCACCTGGTGCACACGCCGTGCCGGTGCGCCCGCCAGCAGATTCAGGGCATCCGCATCGATGACCAGTGGTTGCGATGCCTCCAGCACCGCGGCCAGCAGGGTCTGGGCCCACCGGGAACGGCCCAGCCCGGGCCCCACCAGCAGCACGCTTGCCGACTGGATCAGGGGCCGCAGTTCCCGTGCCGTTGCCACCGCATGACAAATGAGTTCCGGGCAGCTTGACCCGGCAAATGCGGCATGTACCGGGTGTGTTGCGAGACTGACCAGGCCGGCACCGCTACGTAGCGCCCCCTCACCCGCCAGACGCGCGGCACCCGCCATGCCCTCGCCGCCGCCAATAACCAGTACATGTCCGTGCTGCCCCTTGTGTGCGGTACGCACACGCGGACCAGCCAGTGGCCCGGGTAGCGCGTGCCTGAGCAGTTGTGCGGCCGGCGGCACCTGCTGATAAACAGTCCCGGGTACGTCCAGGTCGGCAAACCGTGTTTCACCGGCATAGTCAGGCCCAGCCCCGGTATACAAACCCGCCTTGCGGCCGATGAAGGTAACCGTCATGTCGGCGTGAACAGTCGCACCTGACACGGCACCGGTATCCGCATGCAATCCAGAGGGAAGATCAACGGCCAGCACCGGCCGTGCAGACTGGTTCACCCGTTCCACGGCAAGCTGCCAGTCACCCGCCAGTGGCCGGTCAACGCCGGTACCCAGCATGGCATCGATAATGATATCCGCGTCCAGGCTGGCCGCCGCCGTAAACGGGGCGACCTGTCCGCCCGCGGCCACGAAGTCTGCCTGCGCGGTCAGGGCATCGCCCTGCAGCCGCACCGATGCGCCCAGCTGCAATACCTGTACAGTCCAGTTTGCAGCCAGCGCCAGGCGTGCAACGATAAAACCGTCACCGCCATTATTACCGGACCCACACAGAATCAGCAGGGAACGTGCCTGCGGCCAGCGCACCTGCAAGGCCTCCCAGCAAGCCTCACCCGCACGTGACATCAGGGTGTAGCCGGGGATACCTGCCTCCCCGATTGCTATACGGTCAAGTTCACGCACCTGGGCGGCGGTGTACAATGACATTGAATCCTGGCTGTTTGCTTGCATGGTGCGTTCGGAATAACGTAGCGTGCACGGCACAATGACAGCAACATACCGTGAAGCACGCCCGAAAATCCAGTAACAATGAACACGATACCCCCGCCACCCGATCCGGATCTTGATTACGCCGCACTGAGCCGGCAGATCAGGCGCTGGGGACAGGAACTCGGGTTTCAGCAGCTTGGCATTACCGACACCCGGCTGGATGACGATGAGGCACATCTGCTGCAATGGCTGGCGGCCGGTCGCCACGGCAGCATGGATTACATGGAACGCCATGGCACCCGTCGCAGCCGGCCTGCTGAGCTGGTACCCGGCACGGTGCGAGTCATCTCGGTACGCATGGATTACTGGCCGGGTGATGCGCAGGCCGCGAGCACTGTCTTGCAGGACCCCGCACTGGCCTACCTGTCACGCTATGCACTGGGCCGTGACTATCACAAACTTATACGCAAGCGTCTGCAAGCGCTGGCAAAACGCATCGAGTCCCTCGCCGGTCCATTTGGTTACCGCGCCTTTACCGACAGCGCACCGGTACTGGAAAAGGCGCTGGCACAAAAGGCCGGGCTCGGCTGGATCGGCAAGCACACCAACCTGATAAACGAGCAGGCAGGCTCCTGGTTCTTTATCGGCGAACTGTATACCAACCTGCCCCTGGTGGCCGACAGCCCGGCCGACAATCACTGCGGCGACTGCCAGGCCTGCATCGATGCCTGTCCGACAGGCGCTATCATCGCGCCCTACAAACTGGATGCCCGCCTGTGCATTTCCTATCTGACCATCGAATTACGCAATGCCATCCCGGAACAACTGCGGCCGCTGATCGGCAACCGGGTCTATGGCTGTGATGACTGCCAGCTGGCCTGCCCATGGAACCGTTTTTCCGGCCCCGGCAGTGAAACCGATTTCAATACCCGCCACGGACTGGATGCCAGCGAACTGGTACGACTGTTTGCCTGGGCGGAAAGTGACTTTGAAACCAACACCCGGGGCAGCGCCATCCACCGTATTGGTTATGAATGCTGGCTGCGTAATATTGCCGTGGGTCTGGGCAATGCCCCGACGACGCCTGACGTTATCAGCGCACTACAGGCCCGGCAGGCACATCCCTCTGAGCTGGTGCGTGAACACGTCGAATGGGCACTGCAGCAACACACCGTGTAAGAGCAGATCTACCTGTGGGAGCGGCGTCTCGCCGCGATTCGCGCCGGGAACGGCGTTTATGCTCGGCACGGGTGCTCCCACAGGAAATAATGTTACAGCACATCCTACAAAACCGGCACATCTATTGAGAATCCTTGATTTTCAGGCCCTGTTCATACAAGGCATTTTTCGACAAGCCGGTAATTTTTGCCGCCAGCCCGGCGGCCTGTTTCAGCGGCAACTCTGACAGCAACACCTCCAGCATCCGCACGGTTGCCTCGTCTATGGCCGAGCGCTCGCGTGCTGGCGCACCCTGCACCAGCACCACAAATTCACCCTTCTGCTGATCGGCATCAGCCGCTACCCGGTCAACCAGCCCGTCGAGCGAGTCATGCATGATCGTCTCGAAGGTCTTGGTCAGCTCGCGGGCCACGGTTGCTGCACGCGCACCTCCCAGACAATCAGCCATGTCACGCAGGCTGTCGCAAATACGATGACTGGATTCGTAAAACACCAGGGTTGCGGTGGCCGTCGCCAGACACTGCAGCCGTTGCCGCCGGGCCGCCTGCTTCGAGGGCAGAAAACCCTCAAACATAAACCGGTCCGAGGGCAAACCAGCCACCGAGAGCGCCGCAATCACCGCCGCCGGCCCCGGCACCGGGACCACCCGCAGATTTTCCTGGCGTGCCGCACGGACAAGGTAAAAACCGGGATCACTGATCAGGGGCGTGCCGGCATCGGCAACCAGTGCAATGTCCTCACCGCTAGCCAGCCGCCGGAGCAACTGTCCCGTTATCGCCCGTTCATTGTGTTCATGCACCGCCAGCAGCGGCGTACCGATACCGTAATGGGCCAGCAGTTTCTTGCTGTGGCGGGTATCTTCCGCTGCAATCAGCGTGACTGTTCGCAACACCCCCAGCGCACGTGCCGAGATATCCTGCAGGTTACCAATGGGCGTTGCGACCACGTACAACACCCCGCTGTTTTTGTGCACGTTGTTCATAAGGCAGCATCCTAGCAAATTCCCCGCCCGACAGATGGACTGATATCATTGCTACTCCAGCCCCCTCTCCCTCCGGGACGCCTGCCGGGATGCAGGCGGTATAGCGACTGCGGGAGAAGGACGCTCTATCTGGATAGATATTTTCATTTATAGTCTTACAGGCAAGTCATACAGCATCTACAGGATGGTAGTGTGCACACATATAAAAGGTAGACGTGGTATCGGGTTTTCAGTAGAGTCTCCGGCACTTTTACTGATGCTTCTGCAGAAACAACAAACAGTCCTTGCCTGTGAAAAAATGCCCGACAATCCTGTGGAAGACGGTGGCCGCCACGCTACTGATAGCCCTGCTGGCCGGCTGCAGCAGTAGCGTCAAACCCGGTTCGTCAGCCGACAGCCGACTGCAGCAACAGGCACGGACCCTGGAAACCAGCGGCAACTACCAGGGTGCTGCGCAACTGTATCTGGACGCCGCTGCAAAGTCTTCCGGGACAGATCAACAGGCACTCAAGCTGCAGGCAGCTGCGAGTCTGATCCGTGGAGAGGATTATGCCAGCGCCAACCGTCTGCTTGATGAATTGCCGGCCGCACGGCTCAGCGGTGAAATAAAACAGCATTACGTGGTAAACCGGGCCGCCATTGCCGTCGTTGAACAACGTCCCGGTCAGGCCCTGACCCTGCTGGGCGCAGTACCGTCCGGCGGACCCTATGTTGCCGATTACCGCCGCTTGCGGGCCGAAGCCTACCTGCAGGAATCCCGTTTTTATCTCAGCGCGCGGGAACGGGTACTGCTCGACCCCTTGCTCATTGATCCGGAATTGCGGCTGGAGAATGAGTTCGCCATCTGGGAAGCACTGAACCGGCTCACTGATGCAGAGCTGCAGACACTGCGCACGGGCGTACCACCCGACCCGCTGAGCGGCTGGATGGAACTGGTGGAATTGACACGCCTGTACCTGCAACAACCGGACGCCCTGACAGAAGTCATACCCCACTGGCAACAGCGTTACCCCAGGCACCCGGCAAGCACGGCCTTCATACCAAAATTAATGGAGAGCATGCGTATGGCCGGCCAGCCACCCGAGCATCTGGCCCTGCTGTTGCCGCTCAAGGGCAAACTGGCCAATGCTGCCGGGGCGATCCGTGACGGGATACTCGCCGCCTACTATGACACGCCGGCCGCAAGCAACAAGCCGGAACTACAGATTTATGACAGCGGGACAACACCCGAGGATGCCGTGGCCGCCTATCAACAGGCCATCGCCGCTGGCGCCGAGTTTGTTATCGGGCCACTGCGCAAGGAGTCCGTGCAGGCCCTGGCCAGCCAGCCGCAACTTGCCGTGCCATTACTGGCGCTCAACCAGGTCGAAGATCCGACCCGGTTCAACCCGTCCCTGTACCAGTTTGGCCTTGCACCTGAAGACGAAGCTCGTGAAGTGGCCCGCCTTGCCTGGCGTGAAGGCTTTACCCGCACCATTGCCCTGCTCCCTAACACGGAATGGGGTGAACGCGTCTATGCGGCCTTCGCTGCCGAGTGGGAACTGCTGGGTGGTATAACCCTGGAAGCAGAACGCTATGACGCGACCAAAACAGATCACGGCAAAATCATCAGCAGCGTGCTGAATCTCGACAGCAGCAAGGCCCGGCAGCAGCAATTGACACGCCACCTGGGCAGACAACTCGTCTTTGAACCCCGGCGCCGTCAGGATGTCGACTTTGTTTTCCTGATTGCCTCGTCCAGGCAGGCCCGTCTGATACGTCCGCAACTGAGATTCTACCGGGCGTCCTCACTGCCCGTATACACCACATCAAAGGTATACAGTGGCACCCCGGATGCCAGCAAAGACGCAGACATGAACGGCATCATCTTCTGTGACATGCCGTGGACACTTGAAAGCGGCGGCAACTGGGAACATCTGCAGCACACCATCAACGCTTCCTGGCCGACCAACGCAAGTCGCTACAGGCGACTCTATGCGCTGGGCATCGATGCCTATCGCCTGACACCCTACCTGAGCAGCAATATGTTCGGTGCCTACCATGGTGTGACCGGCAACCTGTCACTGGGTAGCCAGGGACATATCAGCCGTACCCTGCGCTGTGCAAAATTCAGCAATGGCCTGCCGGTATTACTGGAGCCGGCGGTTGCAACCGAGCCGCCCGAACAGACAACGGTCATTCCTGTGGAAACCACTGATAATGGACACCCTGTCCCGCGGTAAGGATGCCGAAAGCCGCGCCTGCCGTTATCTGCAGGCACGTGGCTTGCAGCTGCTGCACCGGAACTATCGCAGCAAGGGTGGAGAAATTGATCTGATACTGCAGGACACAGACAGCCTGGTGTTTGTTGAAGTACGTTATCGGCGTCAATCCGGCTTCGGCTCGGCTGCAGAAAGTGTCGACTGGCGTAAACAGTCAAAACTTATTGCATGTGCCCGGCATTTTATGCAGACACACCCGGACACGGCCAGGCAACCCTGCCGCTTTGACGTGATAGCCCTCGATGGCTCGTCAAGCGATATCGGGTGGATACAGAATGCCTTCAGCGCTGCGGAGTAAGCAATGAATACCGGGGACCAGATCACGCGTGTCAGACAGCACTTTACTGACAGCATCCAGGCGAAGCAGCAGTCACTGGAGCCGCTGGCCCCCGTTATTGCCCGGGCAGCCAGGCAGCTCTCACAGACCCTGGACCAGGGCGGCAAGATACTGAGCTGCGGCAATGGCGGCTCGGCCGGTGATGCGCAGCACTTCTCCTCTGAAATGCTGAACCGTTTTGAAATGGAACGTCCCGGCCTGCCGGCGGTCGCACTCACCACGGACAGCTCGACACTGACCTCCATTGCCAATGACTATGACTACAGCCAGATCTTTTCCAGGCAGGTACTGGCACTGGGTAACAGCGGGGATGTGCTGCTCGCCATTTCTACCAGTGGTAATTCCGGCAATGTTATCAAGGCCGTTGAAGCCGCCCATACACGCAACATGCAGGTGCTTGTACTCTCCGGCCACGATGGCGGGAAACTGTCCGGCCTGCTTGAGGATACTGATGTGGAAATCTGTGTGCCGGTGAACTCGACGGCGCGCGTCCAGGAGGTCCACCTGCTGGTAATCCATTGTCTGTGCGACCTGATTGACCAACACTTTGCATCACAGGAGAAATAAACACATGCATCTTTTCAGAACCCTGCTCGCTGTCGCCCTGCTCACCAGCCTGCTTGGCGGCTGTGCTGCCGTCGTTGTTACCGGCGCAGCAACCGGCGCGAATGCTGCTCATGACCGCCGCACACTGGGTGCCTACGTTGATGACGAGGGCATTGAACTGAAAGCCCTTCTCGCCATTACCGAAGACAAGGATCTGTACAGCCAGACGCACGTCAATATCATCAGCGTGAACGGTGTCGTATTGCTGGTCGGACAGGCACCCACGGAGGCAATGCGACTGAAAATCGAGGATCTCACCAGGGGCATCGAAAAGGTACGCGTTGTTCATAATGAGATGACCATCGCCGCACCCAACTCCTACATGACGCGCAGCAGTGATTCGCTGATCACGGCCAAGGTCAAGGGGAGCCTGTTTAGCATCAAGGGACATGAAGGCTTTGATCCAACCCGCGTGAAGATCGTCACCGAGAATGGCGTCGTTTACCTGATGGGCATTCTCTACCGCGCATCCGCAGACGCCGTCGCCACCAAGGCAAGCCGCGTCAGCGGTGTGCAAAAGGTCGTGAAGTTGTTTGAGTATCTTGACTGACTGGCCAGTTTTTTAATAACTGGCCACGGAACCCACGAAAGGACACGGAAAAATGTCTATTGATGCTTTTATTCTTTCGTGTTTTTCCGTGGATTCCGTGGCCATCATATCTATTGTTATCAGGTAGAAAGAACACCAGCATCCGGTCACAGTTCAGCTGCGCCCTCTCATTGCCCCGGCATGATAGGCAATATGTTCGCCTATAAACGTCGCTATAAAATGATAGCTATGATCATAGCCTTCCTGGAAACGCAGCTTGAGCGGAACGCCGGCCTGCTTGCAGGCGGCAGCCAGGTTTTCCGGTAACAACTGCTGGTCATCATAAAACTCGTCTGCGGTGCCCTGATCGATCAGGATATTACCCACTGTTGCACCTGCAGTAATCAGACAGGTCGCATCGTAAGTCTCCCATGCGGCCCGGTTGTCCCCCAGATAAGCACTAAAACAGGCATTGCCCCAGCCACACTCAACCGGGTTACAGATCGGTGCGAAAGCAGATACCGACTGAAAGCTGCCCGGGTTTTTCAGGGCGCATATCAGGGCACCGTGCCCACCCATGGAATGTCCGCTGACTGATTTCACGCCAGGGAGCAATGGCAGGTTTTCTTCTAGCAAGGCAGGCAACTCATGCGTCACATAGGCATACATATGGTAGTGCTCTGACCAGGGCGCCCGGGTAGCATTGACATAAAACCCCGCACCCTGCCCAAGATCATAGCGTTCCGGTTCATCCGGCACATCATGACCGCGTGGACTGGTATCAGGAAAGACAATCGCAATGCCATGTTCTGCCGCATAACGCTGCGCACCCGCCTTGACCCTGGCGTTATCATCGGTACAGGTAAGTCCTGACAACCAGTACAGGGCGGGTACCGGGCCATTTTCTGCCTGGGGTGGCAGGAAGACGGAAAAGATCATCTCACACTTGCATACTTTTGACGGATGCACATAGCGATTCAAATACCCGCCAAACTCCCTGATACTTTCCGTACGTTTCATCATGCCATTCCTAGAACAGGATCACAGAGCGAATGCTTTCACCGCGATGCATCAGGTCAAAGGCATGGTTAATGTCTTCCAGCGGCATGGTATGCGTTACCAGGGTATCCAGTTCAATCTCGCCACTGAGATAGCGATCAACATAACCGGGAAGTTCAGTACGCCCCTTTACACCGCCAAAAGCGGTACCTTTCCAGGTGCGTCCGACCACCAGATTGAACGGCCGGGTAGCAATTTCCTGGCCTGCGCCAGCCACACCAATCACCGTTGAAACACCCCAGCCCATATGGGTGCACTCGAGTGCCTCGCGCATCACATGCACATTGCCAATGCACTCAAACGAGTAATCCGGTCCACCGTTAAAGGTGTCCTGCAGGTACTCCACCAGTGATCCGTCCAGATCGCCAGGATTAACGAAATCCGTTGCCCCCAGCTGTCTGGCAAAGCTGAACTTGTCGGGATTAATATCAATACCGATAATACGTTCGGCACCGGCCATCACCGCCCCCTGGATACACGACAGGCCAATGCCTCCCAGGCCAAATACAGCAACGGTCGAGCCCGCTTCAACTTTGGCCGTATTCAATACCGCGCCTATACCGGTGGTAACTCCACAGCCCAGCAGACAGACCTTTTCCAATGGGGCGGCCTTATTGATCTTTGCCAGGGCAATTTCAGGAACAACGGTATACTCAGAGAAGGTTGAACATCCCATGTAATGGAAGATGTCTTTACCCTTTTGAGAAAACCGGCGCGTGCCATCCGGCATATAGCCGGTCCAGACAGTTGCAGCGATAGACTGGCAGAGATTGGTTTTCGTTGACTTGCAATATTCACACTCACCGCATTCCGGAATATAGAGTGGAATAACGTGATCACCCGGCTGCAGTCCTTTTACACCAGGGCCGCACTCGACCACTTCACAGCCTCCTTCATGACCAAGAATGCAGGGGAACGCCCCTTCCGGGTCATCACCTGACAGCGTAAACGCATCGGTATGACAAACCCCGGAAGCATGCACCTTTAACAATACTTCACCCTCTCGCGGGCCCTGCACTTCAACCTCTTCTATAACGAGGGGCTGTTTGGGTTCCCATGCAACAGCTGCTTTACATTTCATTATATGATGGCTTCCTTTACTGACAGACAGGTTGTACGTCGTGAAGGTGCTGTAGCGCAATCAAACACCCGGACTGCAACATTGTAACTCATGGCACAGACAAGCTGCCGGTGTATAATTGATATTCCCTTGCGGCAAGCAATAACAGGAGCAGGTACGAGGTAAATATCGTCATGAAAAAGCTCAAAAACGAGGCACAGTTGCTCAAGGAAGCCATCCGTGCCGGCATTGAATACGGTGAAAAACGCGGTGTGGTGAAATTCGAGGCCACCGATACGCAGAACGATAAAATAGAATATATCTACAAGCTGCTGGTCCACGACAAGGTCATCCAGCCACTCGCCCTCGGCCAGCAGAGCCTGCCGAACATGCGGCACAAGCTGGCACTGTGGATATCACGCCAGTTACCCGCCGATCATCCACTGCGGAAATAATTGAGTGCCCGGAAGGCCGGTTGCCAACCCGAGCAAGCTGATCGAATTGTCAGTGTCAATAGATTCATACTGCTAAAGCGTGCCTTCGATACACTATCATTGCCATGAGCACTATACATGCTGCTGCGATAACTGCGGGAAACAGCACCGTTGTAACCGAGTAATTCTCCAGCGCCATTATCACCATAAGGTTGCGAACCGTGAACAGCATAAAAAACAATGCTGATTCTGTATATGGCTGACTATATGCTTTTTTGATGGTTGGCCCAAAACCGAGCACATCCACCGTCGTCAGTATAACGACCGCCCATAAGGGGTCAGACGTAAGGTACCAAAATGGCAAAGAAGACATTGCCGAGACAAAAAACAGCCAATCCGTTCCGGTAATGGATATGTCCGCTCTTTTTGCATATGCCGTAATGGCAACGAAAACAGTAATAGCCCCTGAAACACCCAATGGCCATGCGCCAACACCCCCGCCGCCTTCCAGTTGCGCAAGAAACACTACGAATGTAGTTGAACCCCAGATAACCCAGGAAAACACATGCGGCTTCGTCTCACCCTTAATGATTGAACGTATATACGGGTAAAACGCTATAAAGGTAAGCCCAATAGCAAGCGCGCTCAAAATCTCTTTATAAGACATTGTTCCCGATTATAATTTACGCCTGACACTTGCCAGGAGCCTGTCGGACTCAGGAACAATCTACTGCGCTGATGGGAGAGCGGCCCAAATGTCCCCGATTTATCGTTACGTAGGTTCACTATGTGCCTCAAAATCGTGACCATTTGTGCTCGCTCTCCCATCATGCTCGCTACGATTGCCTAAGTCCGACAGGCTCCTAGTGTTTCTTCTTTACATGCCGCATCATGCGGCTCTTGCGCTTGACCTGCCGCCCCGTCAGCTTGTTCTTGCGTCCCTTGTAGGGATTGGTACCGGTCTTGAATTCAATCCGGATCGGCGTGCCGGACAGCTTCATTGCTGCACGAAAGGCATTCTCAAGATAACGCTTATACGTTGCGGGGACGCGTTCAGTCTGGTTTCCATGGATAACGACAAGCGGCGGGTTGCGGCCACCCTGGTGGGCATAGCGCAGCTTGATGCGACGGCCGCGCACCAGCGGTGGCTGATGCTCCTGCACAATTTTTTCCAGGATTGCGGTCAATGCCGGGGTTGGCAGTTCCCGCATGGCGGAGGCATAGGCCTTTTCAATTTCCGGAAACAAGTCACCCACGCCCGAGCCGTGCAAGGCAGAGATAAAACAGGTCGTGGCAAAGTCAAGAAACGGCAACCGCCGGTTCAGTTGCTCGACAATCATGCTGCGGTCATGCGCGTCCAGGCCATCCCATTTGTTCACGGCAAGGATCAATGCCCGCCCTTTCTCGGCAACATAGCCGGCAAGACTGGCATCCTGCTCGCTGATTTCCAGCTGTGCATCCAGCACCAGGATAACGACGTGCGCGGCATCAATCGCCTGCAGTGTCTTGATGACGCTGAATTTCTCGATCGCCTCGTTGACGCGTGCCCGACGCCTGACACCGGCAGTATCAATCAGGGTATAGGCCGTTTCATCACGGTCAAACGGGATAAAAATACTGTCACGGGTGGTGCCCGGCATATCAAAAGCCAGCACCCGTTCTTCACCCAGCATACGATTGATCAGGGTGGACTTGCCTACATTCGGGCGCCCCACCACGGCAACCCGGATACGGTCGTCATCCGCAGCTTCCGCCGACACTTCCGGGGATACCGGCAGTTGCGTCATGGCGGTGTTTATCAGGGCAGTCACACCACGACCATGGGCAGCAGCAATCGGTTGCGGCTCCCCCATACCCAGCGCGAAAAAATCGGCCATGGCGGTTCCGGCATCGACACCATCGGTCTTGTTAACCACCAGCAACTGTGACTTGCCGGTACGCCGCAAGGCGGCTGCAATGATCTCGTCTCCGGCAGTCAGTCCATCGCGGCCGTCGACCAGGAAAAGCACCAGGTCTGCCTCTTCGACAGCCTGCCAGGACTGTTGTGCCATCAGGCCTTCAAGATCATCCGTGTCACCGGTCAGGCCACCGGTATCAATAACAATAAACGGGCGATCACCCATCTTGCCATCACCATACTTGCGGTCCCGGGTAAGGCCCGGGGTATCGGCAACCAGCGCATCACGAGAACGGGTCAGGCGATTAAACAGCGTTGATTTTCCGACGTTGGGGCGTCCAACAAGTGCGATGACCGGTAACATAAACGTATCAGGGTTCGGGGAAGGCGTGCAGTAAAACGACCGGGGCACTGCCCGGCATGTCTGCCCGCTTATTCTTCCGGCAAGACAAAGGCCGCCAGCTTGCCGGAATTGCCGTACACATAAAGGACATCATTGCTGGTCAACAGCCTTGAACTGATACCCTTGCTGTCAACCTTCACACGTCCCGCAATATGCCCGTCGTAACGAGACAACAGATGAACATAGCCCTCGAAATCACCCACAGCAACATAATCTCCGAACGGTTCCGGCGCCGTCAGCCCCCGGTTATCCAGGGTTTCCACCATCCACTCGGAAGCACCGGTGCTGCGTGACAGAGCCCATACATGGCTCTGGTCGTCAGTTACATAGACCTGCGAGAAATCCACACCCAGGCCAACACTGGAAGACATATCACGCGTCCAGCCCGGATTACCGTTTTGTATATCAACCACGGCAACGCGCCCCTGGTAGGTGGTGACATACACTGCACTACCGACGATGATCGGATCACCGTCTATATCCACCATGCGGTCAATTTCCGAGCTACCCTGTGGAATGGTGATGCTGGTTTCCCAGACATCAAAACCCTTTTCTGCACTTAACGCCGCCAGCTTGCCATTGGCATACCCGACAACCACCAGTCCATGCTGCACTGCCGGCGTGCTGGTACCCCGCAGCGTCAGTACCGGTATGGAGCGGTCATGCACCCATATTTCATGACCATCCTCGGCATCCAGTGCGGCCACGTTGCCATCGACGGTTTGCACAATCACCTTGTCCAGATCAATTTGCGGGACCGACAGAACCTCACTACTAACCTCGGACTTCCACAACAGGGTCCCGTCAGCAGCGCTCAGTGCCAGCACCTCTGCATCACTGGTACCCACCAGCACGACCCCTTCACCGGCACCCGGTCCTGCAGATATCGCCACTTCTGTTTTTACCGACCAGTTTTCCTTGCCGGTTTCGGCATTGAATGCGGCTACCCGCCCCTTGCGGTTCGCAACAAACACCTGTGAATCGTCAACGGCCGGGACAAGATTGATAAACTGCTGATCATCGCCCACACCAACGCTGGCACTCCACAGCTTTTTCAGCGGCACCGGATCTTCAATATCAACCAGTGGCGCGGGTGGATCGGCGTTATCATCACCACCAAGAATACTTCTGGACCAGTCGCCCATGGTGGAGCAACCGGTCAACAACCCAAGCAGCAATAAAGTTGCAACCGCCTGCTTCACTCCTGCAACTCTCCTGCATCAGCAGACACTACTTGCGTACTCTGGTATTTCAGCTCCAGCAAGTGCTGCATCGGGGATCCGGCTGCAGTCGCCGCCAGCGCTTCCTGGTAGGCCTGGTTTGCGGCCGTCAGGTTCCCGCGGGCAACAAAAACGTCTCCCCCGGCTTCTGTATACAGCGGCTCAAAGGCAGCTCCCTTGGGCTTCTGGTTCAGCAGTGTTTCAGCACCCTCCAGGTTTTCCATGGCAAGCAGGACACGGGCAAGCCGCAGGCGTACCGTGTCCTGCATGATGTCCGACTTGCTGTTCTCAAGCACCCATTCCAGCTGAGCCTGCGCAGCCTCCAGTTCGCCGGCTTCAATCCTGACCTTGGCAAGCGCCAGTGATGCGAGCGCGGCATAGGGGGTATCACCATACTCCGCAACCAGCATACCGGCCTTCTGACTCACCGCCATGGCATCACCGCTTTCCACGGAGTTCATCAGCATCGTGTACAGGTTCGATGCATTCTGAGCATTCCTGTCCTGCCAGGAGAACCACGCCTTGCCACCAAACAGGACAGCCAGTCCCAGCACGACACCGGTAATGATCGAACCGCCATTCTCGCTCCACCACTTCTTGATTTGCTCAAGCTTCTCGTCATCTGTCAAATTCGCGTCCATCAATCACTCCAGTTACTAATATTCAAAATAGATAATTATCCACCACATTCTACGGACTGATGGG
>DMKK01000220.1:16220-17546 GCA_003454335.1 Gammaproteobacteria bacterium
TCACCCATCCTACAAAGATCTACGTTTCTTTATGTAGGATGGGTGAAGGAGCGCAGCGACGCACCCATCAGAGATGGTTAACCAATATCCCCAACTCTCAGCATGCACGTTCAACCCAGCTCCAGCAGTTCGCCCAGTCGTGCCGGCACAACCTGCCGGGATAAAATTTCCTGGTCGAGCTTGCTGCGCAGGGGTTTCAGTAGCAGGGTACCCTGTTCGGCTTCATCATCCCCCATCACCAGCGCATACTCCGCCCCGCTCTTGTCAGCCCGTTTGAACTGGCTCTTGAAACTGCCATTGCCGCAGTTGCTCTGCAGCCGCAACCCGGGAAGCGCGGTACGCAAGACTTCTGCGAACAGCATTCCTTCCTGCACGCCGCGATCACCATTCAGGACAAGGTACACATGCGGCAAACTTGCCGGTAAGGTAGCGCCACTCGCCTCCAGCAATGCCAGCAGGCGTTCCAGGCCCAGGGCAAATCCGAATGCCGGTGCCGGTTTCCCGCCGAGATATTCTACCAGCCCGTCATAACGTCCACCGGCACATATCGTTCCCTGTGCCCCGAGCTGGTCTGTGACCCATTCAAAGACTGTTTTCGAATAGTAGTCCAGCCCGCGAACCAGACGCGGATTGACTTCGTATTTCAGTCCGGCCCCGTCCAGCAAAGCACACAATGCCGAGAAATGTGTCCTGGACTCATCGTCCAGATGATCCGGCAGCCTGGGCGCGTCTTCAATCAGAGCCTGCATATCCGGGTTTTTGCTGTCCAGGATGCGCAGGGGATTACCCTCCAGGCGCCGCCGGCTGTCTTCATCCAGCGCGGTTTCATGCTTGCGCAACCAGGCCACCAGCGCCGTGCGGTAATCCGCCCGCGCAGCCGGCGTACCCAGAGAATTAATCTGCAATACCGCGCCGTGCAGGCCCAACTTGTCCCACATACGAGCCGTCATAAAAATCATTTCGGCATCGATATCCGGCCCGGCCATGCCAAATGCCTCGACACCGATCTGATGGAACTGCCGATAGCGGCCTTTTTGCGGGCGCTCGTGGCGGAACATCGGGCCGGCATACCACAGTCGTTGCACCTGGTTGTGGAGCAAGCCGTGTTCCAGGCAGGCACGTACACAACTTGCCGTGCCCTCGGGACGTAACGTCAGGCTGTCACCGTTGCGGTCGTCGAAGCTATACATCTCCTTCTCGACAATATCGGTCACTTCGCCGATCGAGCGCTTGAACAGCTCGGTCTTCTCCAGCAGGGGCAGGCGAATTTCACGGTAACCATAGGCGTGCACAACATCACGTAGCGTATCCTCAAGATACTGCCAG
>DMKK01000213.1 GCA_003454335.1 Gammaproteobacteria bacterium
TCGAATCCCGTCCACTCCGCCATTATGACCATTGAAGGGCGCCCCTCGGGGTGCCCTTTCTTTGTTGTTTGATGCTGACGCCTCAACCTGAACCACGTTACCTGAATCACATTAAAACTATTTCCTGAGAGACAGATCATGCTACTGGCAATACGAGAACGCATAATGGGGGTTGTTGGGTGGGTTATACTCGGCTTCTTGGTCGTTGCATTTGCATTCTTCGGGCTGAACTCCTATCTGCAGACGGATGCTGTTAACTATGTGGCTGTTGTCAACGGTGAAGAGATTAGCCCTGGACAGTACCAGCGAACCTATGATCTGTTGCGCAGACGCCTGGAAGAACAGCTTGGACAGGGTTTCGATCCGAGTACGCTGAATGATGACATGCTAAAGGCAACTGCATTGCAGCAGTTGATCAATCAGACCTTGACCTTGCAGGCAGCGGATTCCGAGGGATTTGCGGCAAGCAATGAACAGGTTGCTGCCAAAATCGGCGCAATTGAAGCATTCAGGGCTGACGGTGTTTTTTCAAAGGAAAAATATGAACAGATCCTTGGTTACCAGGGGATACGTCCGGCTGAATTTGAGCAGAGTTTGAAGCGGGACATTATTGCCAGTCAGTTTACCAGCGGAATTTCTGCCACGGCTGCAGCGCCTGAGCAGAGTCTAAGCCAGGCATTTGTACTGGAAGGTCAACAACGCCGTTTCAAGTACCTGCTACTGCCCCTGTCCGCATTCAGCGACAGTGTGACGGTGGGTGCGGAGGAAATAGCAAGCTACTATGAGGCCCACGGCGATGCCTTCATGACACCGGAGCGTGTACGGGCACAGTACCTGGAACTGGATGTGGCAACGCTTGACCCCGGGATTGAGGTTGACGAGCAGGCCCTGCAGGCCCTGTACGATGAACAGGCCAGTAAATATGTGACTCCAGAAGAGCGGCATGCCCGGCACATACTGATACGACTGTCACCGGATGCCGATGACGCAGCAACGACAGCTGCACTTGAGAAGGCCGACGGTGTTGTGTCACGGCTGCGTGCCGGTGAAGAATTTGCCACACTGGCAACGGAATTATCTGATGACCCCGGCTCTGCAGCTAATGGCGGTGACCTGGGGTTTTTTGGCCGTGGCATAATGGCTCCGGAATTTGAGAATGCGGTTTTTGAACTGCAGCCAGGAGAACTCAGCAAGCCGGTGAAGTCGCCATTTGGCTTCCATGTTATCGAGCTCGTTGAAATCCGGCCGGAAGAAGCAACACCGCTGGCCGAGGTCAGGGATGAATTGACAAACCAGTTACTGAGCGCCGAGCGTGGTGATCTGTTTTATGAAAAAGCAGAGGCACTGTCCAATATTGCATTTGAACAGCCGGACACCCTGCAGGGTGCTGCCGATGAGCTGGGACTCGAGATCAAGGACACGGGTTGGGTCAGTGCGAATAACGGAACCGGTGTCGCAGAGCATGACAGTGTGCGTACGGCATTATTCAGTGAAGATGTCCTGGATAATGGTAACAACAGCGCTGCAATTGAAATTGGCGCGGACCATGTTGTGGTGCTGCGAGTGGCAGAACGCAAGGAGGCTACGAGGCAACCACTGGAGACCGTCCGGGAGCAGATTAGCCAGCTGCTAAACGATGAAGAGGCACGCGCACTGGCAGAGGCGAAGGGCAACGAACTCATTGCTGGCTTGCAGTCCGGTGATACAACACTGGTGTCAATTGCAGAAACCGAGTCGCTTGAAGTGCAGGCAACGGAGCTGATTACACGCAATGTCAGCGAGCCTGCCGCAGCAGTTGTGACGGCGGCTTTTACTGTCAGCGCACCGGATGCCGACCAGCCCGTCTATAAGGGTGTAATGTCTGCATCCGGTGATTACATCATTGTCGCGCTGGAGGAAGTCAAGGCAGGCGACTTTTCCAGCCTGCCGGCAATGGCGCAGGAACAACTCTGGAGCAACCTGAACAAGGTTCATGGCGCAGCTGAAATGGCAGCGGTATTAAGCAACCTCAAAACACAGGCCTCGATTACTATTCCGGAACAGGACGGACAGTAGCTACTATATCCTGTGACCCCCTTCAGAAAACTGCTCGCACTTAAGCTCCACTGGCAAATCCTTATTGCACTGGTTCTGGCCGTAATTGCCGGCCGGTTATCAGGTACGGATGCTGAGATTTTCGGTATCCGTTTCCTGGCTATTTATAGCTTTCTGGGCACGCTTTTCATGAATGCCCTGAAGATGTTGATAGTTCCCCTGATCATGTCATCGATCATTACGGGTATTGCCGGTATTGGCGGTGGAGGTGCGATGGGGCGCCTTGGTAGCAAGACGCTGCTGTATTACCTGACCACGACCCTGCTGGCCGTGCTTACCGGATTAATCATGGTTAATATCATGAGCCCCGGGCTGGTAGACGGTGAGCCCGCCAGAGAAATTGTCAGTTTCCTGGAAGATGCAGATACCACCGATATTGCAGCGCGTGTGCAGGGACGTGGCGCGGAAGACGTGGTTGAAATATTTATTCGTATGGTACCGGTCAATATTGTGGCTGCAGCTGCCGAGGGAAAGATGCTCGGGCTCATTTTCTTCAGCCTGCTGTTTGGTTACTTCATGACGCGTATTGAAGGGCCGCCAGCCAGGACATTGAAAGA
>DMKK01000202.1:0-1446 GCA_003454335.1 Gammaproteobacteria bacterium
GTGTCATCTTTCGGGTAAAAATACAATACAACGTTCTTGCTGCCCTTGTAATCCGACAGACTGATCGTCTCGTTATGCTGGTTTGGTGTACTGAATACAGGTGCAGCCTGATTCTTCTCGAGCATGGTCATCACCTTCCTGATTTTCAAATACGAGTAATATATGTTTTCAAAAAGGGGCCGGATACATTTTTCTGGAATATTATGATAATTAATGTATCCGGCCCCTTTTCATTGCAATTCACCCGTCACGTCCCATTCTTGTCATTCCATTACGCTGCCTGACAGCGTATAAAGCGCCCATGAAAGTACCTAAACGATTGAAACCACTGGTCGAAGACGGCCTGATCGACGAGATTCTCTCCCAGTTGATGAGCGGTAAAGAAGCACAGGTCTATGTGGTTCGCTGTGGCGCAGAGATACGCTGCGCCAAGGTTTATAAAGCCGTCAACCAGCGCAGCTTCAAACAAGCCGTGCAGTATCAGGAAGGGCGCAAGGTTAAAAACAGCCGCCAGGCCCGCGCCATGGGGAAACGCAGCCGTTACGGACAAAGAGAATCAGAACAAGCCTGGGTCAGCGCAGAAGTCGATGCGCTCTATTGTCTGGCCGCTGCCGGTGTGCGCGTACCCACCCCCTATGGCTTTGTTGATGGCGTACTGTTGATGGAACTGATAACCGATGACGATGGCATCGCCGCGCCGAGACTCAATGACCTGACCCTGACCAGCACACAGGCACGTGATTATCACCAGCGAATGATTGCAGAAATAGTGCGCATGCTCTGCGCGGGTCTTGTCCATGGCGACTTATCGCCGTTCAATGTGTTAGTTGATAAGGAAGGGCCCGTCATTATCGATCTTCCACAAGCAGTCAATGCCGCAGGCAATAACAGCGCGGGCACGATGCTGGAGCGGGATGTTGACAATATGGCATTATATTTCGGCCGTTTTGCCCCGGAGTTACTGAAAACCGACTACGGCAAGGAAATTTGGGGACTGTATGAAAGCGGCAATCTCCAGCACGACACACCACTTAGCGGGCACTTTGCGCGCAGCACGGTGGATGCCGATGTGGCAGAAGTCCTGCAGGTGATTGACGACGCCCGCGAACAGGAAGCCGAACGGCGCCAACGGGAACTGGCTGCACGGGAAGATAATTAAAGAAAGAGATAAAGGGCTTAATGCCTCCGTCCCCTTTTGGTTGGATTTCAATCGTACATTGGCCGCTTGTCGAGCAACCGCAACCAACCGCGTGCAATACGGTAGATCAGCCAGAGGGTCAGGGCGATCAGCAGACCCAGCCCAAACGGGGCGCCAACCACGGTCACAATCAGCAGCATGGCAATTAGCAGCCACAGCAGCGCAAACCAGAACGTGCGGATTTGCCAGCGATAGTGCGATGCCGCCCAGCTACCGCGCGCACCACCGCGTTTCAAATAACTGATAAT
>DMKK01000202.1:1501-4758 GCA_003454335.1 Gammaproteobacteria bacterium
ATAGCAACCGTATGCAGACCATACACAATATGCGCAGCCACCAGGGCCGAGGGCACGGGTTCTTCGCTTTGCGTTTCTTCTGCGAGTGACAAGACACTTCTCCACGGCTGCCAGGACAGACCTGAGTGTACCGATGTTTTCGACGCATCACATTCCTGGCAAGGCACGGAGTAAACAAATGGGGGCAACCCCGGTTATTCCGGCATCTCAACGGGAAGATAGAAAAACACAAAACGGCCCTGCTCGACATCCACCTTGAGGGTGGCGCCGTGGTAGACGCCGTAATCCACATACCCGGGTACCGCACTGTCCAGATGGCACTCGCTGGCATGCTGCGGGGACTCGAAATCCCTGTCGCGGTCATACCAGGACAACAGCATGTTCTCACCGAGCCGCTTTTCCGCCTCGGCATTCGCGAGACTCATGGCCGCTTTGTAGTCCGGCAGCCGTTCCGCCGGCGCAAGTTCCACAACCGTCAGTTTCGACAAATCCGGTCCGGTGGGTAGCGGGCAGGAAACCGGATACTCGTCTTCGCTGGACACTTCTCACTCCTGATCGTCGTTTAGGCTTTAACCAGCCATTGGAACCAAGCAGCACAGTAAAAAGGGGCCGGATACATTTTCAGGTCAAAGGCCATGAAAATACTGCCCCGAATTTTGTAGGAGCGGCGTCCTCGCCGCGATCATGCATTAACAATCCAACCGAGCCATACCATCGCCCTCATAGGAATACCTTGGTTTAAGATCATCGATCTGGAAGGCATTAATTTTTACGTTAAAGGACAGGAATCGAAAGCAGACGTTCGCCGATATTCCTCGTCCTTATTTTCGCCAGGGACTCAGTTTCCGTCTTCCATCGCCATTTCCAGTTCCAGCCAACTTTCCTCCAACTCTGCCACTTTTGCTTCCAGCCTTGCATGCGCCGCATTCATTTCACTGATCTTGTCGCGGTCGGGACTCGCGTAGGTAGCGGGGTCGGCTAGTTTCTGGTCGACTACGGCGAGTTCAGCCTGTGCGGTGGCCAGTACAGTTTCGAGTTTGTTTTGTTTGGACTGCAACGCTTTCCGGTTGGGTCTTTGTGAGCGTTGCGTGCCCGGCTTTTCCTGCCGGGATTGGCTAGTGACTTCGCGCGGACGGCGGGTTTCGATCCAGCTCTTGTAGTCTTCCAGGTCGCCATCGAATAGTTTGGCCTCACCATCGGCGACCAGCCATAGTTCGTCGGCCACGGAACGGATCAGGCTGCGGTCGTGCGATACGATCACCACAGCACCAGTGTATTCCTCCAGCGCGATGGTGAGTGCATCGCGCATGTCCAGATCAAGGTGGTTGGTGGGTTCGTCGAGCAGCAGCAGGTGCGGTTTCTGCCATGCAAGCAGGGCGAGCGCGAGACGACTTTTCTCGCCGCCGGAGAAACTCGCTACCGGGCGTTCTTCATTGTCTCCGGCCATACCGAAACGGCCGAGGAAGTTGCGCAGCGCCAGGGTGGTTTCCCTGGGTGCTACCCGTTCCATGTGTTGCAATGGTGTAGCTGCGTTGTCGAGATTTTCCAGTTGATGCTGGGCGAAGTACCCGATACGTATGTCAGGGGTGATCTCCAGCGTGCCCGAGGTGGGCTGCAACGCTCCCACCAGCAGTTTGACCAGCGTGGATTTTCCCGCGCCATTGGGGCCGAGCAGAGCGATGCGCGCACCGGCGCGCAGCACCAGTTCGACATTCTTGAAGAGCACCTTGTCTCCATAGGCGAAGCCCATCTTTTCCGCGCGCATCAACAAGTCCGGGCTGCGTTCCGGCGCTTCGATCTCCAGTTCGAAATAACCGTTGGTGACATGCACGGCGGCTATGCGTGTGATTCTATCCAATGCCTTGATACGGCTTTGTGCCTGTTTTGCCTTGGTGGCCTTGGCCCGGAAACGACGCACGAAGTTCTCCAGATGTGCGATCTTTTCCTGCTGCTTGTTGAATGCCTGGTTCTGCAGCGCGATCTTTTCTGCGCGGCTACGTTCAAAGTTGTCGTAGTCGCCGGTGTAGCAGTCTATGGCATGGTCGTGCACATGGGCGATGCGGTTGACGCAGGCATTGAGGAATTCGCGGTCGTGCGAGACCAGCAGGATGCTGCCGGGATAGCTCGCCAGGTATTGTTCGAGCCAGAGGATGGCTTCGAGATCGAGATGGTTGGTGGGTTCGTCAAGCAACAACAGATCGGCGCGACGCATCAGCGCACGCGCCAGATTCAAACGCATGCGCCATCCGCCGGAAAAGCTGGTAACCGGATTTTCCAGTGTGTCGTTGGCAAAGCCAAGTCCGTTCAGCAGTTGCGCGGCACGTGCCTTGGCACCATAGCCGTCGATGTCCTCAAAACGGTGTTGCGCATCGAACCATTCAGTATCGTGATTTTCACGCGCCAGCGTTTTTTCCAGTAGACGCAGTTCGGCATCGCCGTCGAGCACGAATTCCAGCGTGGGCTGATCGGAGTTGACGGTCTCCTGCTCGACGAACGCGACGGTCTTGCCAGGCTGAATAGAAACCTCACCGCTATCTGGTTTAATCATGCCACGTATCAGGCGGAACAGCGTGGACTTGCCACAACCGTTCTTGCCGACCAGGCCGATGCGCTGGTTGGTATACGCCTGTAGATTCACATTCTCAAGCAGCGGTATGCCGCCTTGCAGGTAAGACAAATTCTTGATATTGAGCATGGGCGCGATGATAGCAGACCGATAACCGATCAGGATCATAGTGGCATCCCTGTGACCGTGCCGGCCAACGCCCCTGGCAGCAGCTATCAGCTTGTTAACTTCCTTTTCGGTCAGGTATTCCCGGCTGCGCACATCCTGGTTGCGGGGATTTTTTGGCAACTTTCCCCACATATTGGGCAACCACTGCCTTGCATGTGAGCACGTGGCAATTCAAGCATCCGCCCGGGCATCAACCGTCACTTCGTCGATCCGGACTGGCAACAGTGGGTCAACGCCTTCGAGCGCACCGGTCGTGAAGTCTACGACAAGCGTCGTGCCATCGTCGCTGCCAGCAAGGTCCGTCCCGGCATGGCTGTCGCCGATATCGGCGCCGGCACCGGCCTGTTTACCCGCCTGTTTTTATCCGCCGTCGAACCGGGCGGCACAGTCTATGCCATCGATATCTCCAGCACGTTTATCGAGAATATTCTGCGCAGCTGTCGCGAACAGGGTCTGTCAAATGTGAAAGGTATTGTCAATTCGCAGACTGATATCGGACTACCGGCAAACTCCATCAACCTTG
>DMKK01000286.1:0-15518 GCA_003454335.1 Gammaproteobacteria bacterium
TTTTGTAACTATTCATCATATCCTACGGGCTGATGGGTGCGTCGCTGCGCTCCTTCACCCATCCTACAAAAAACCGTAGGTCTTCGTAGGATGGGTGAAGGAGCGCAGCGACGCACCCATCATGTATCTATTTCTTGGCGCCCGGTGGCTGGAAGCCTTCCGGGGTGGACCCCAGTTCACCTTCGCCAAAGAGAAAGCCCACCATGTGTTGTTCGATCAGCGTGACACTGCCGGTATCAGCCGTGTTCAGGCCGTTTTCGTTAATGATCAGGGTTAGACGCTCCAGCCATTGACTCCAGCCCTCGGCTGAAACATTTTCATAGATGCGTTCACCCAGTGGGCCCGGATGCGGGATGTGTTCCAGACCTTCCGCCTCACGCTTGAGTACTACACAGTTAACGATACGAGTCATTCGAAATTACCTCGGAAAAATAATGCGTGCATTGTACTCCATTTTTCCTGTATTGCCGTGATTCCTGATGATCAGAAGGGTTTGACAACCGCCAGCAGGACAATCGCAATCAGTAACAGGGCCGGAATTTCGTTGATCCAGCGATAAAAAACGTGGCCGTGTGTGGCAGTGCCATTACGAAACCCCCGCATCAGCTTGATGCAATAAAGGTGATATGCAATCAAACCGCCAACCAGCACCAGCTTGGTGATTAACCATCCGGAGTTCCCGTAGGCCGCCCAGGCATACTCGATCAGCAACCATGTGCCGAATACGGCAGTCAGCACGGCCCCGATGGTCATGATGGCAAATAACTTGCGCTCCATGATCAGGAAGCGTGAATGGCTGAGTTCATCAGTACTGTCGGCATGGTAAACAAACAGGCGGGGTAAATAAAAAAGTCCGGCGAACCAGGTGACCATGAAGATGATGTGCAGAGCCTTGATCCAGAGCATGGTGAGGCGTTTCTCCTAAATGTTTTCAGCCGTGGCGGGATGCAGTTGGCCAGCCTGCGTGGTTTTCAGCAGCCCCAGAATATCCTGTCGCAATTGTGCCATGCTTAGCTCGCCTGTTTGCTGGTAAACGATTCGACCATCCGGTGCAATCAGAAAAGCGGTGGGTGTCAGCCGTATATTACCAAAGGCGCGTGCCGCCTCGGCATGAATATCCAGTGCAAGGGGGTAGGGAATATTGCGGGCATTGCGCATGGCGATCACCCGGTTGGGCGGGTCGTAGTCCATGGCGATGCCGATAATTTCCAGTCCCTGCGGTGCTAACTCTTCGTAGAGTTCAATCAGGTGAGGCACCTCCCTGATACAGCCCGGGCAAGTGGTGGCCCAGAAAGTAACCAGCAGGGGTTTGCCGCGCAGGCTGGCCAGTTGCAGTTGTTCACCGTCGATGGTCACCAGACTGATATCCGGGCTGGTTTTCAAGCCGGCGGGTGCCAGCCACAAATAACCCAGTGTGCCCAGCAGGGCCAGCGCAAACAGTGATATCAGCTTTCCCTTGCGTTTCATGGTTTCTTTTGCGTAATGGATTCCGCGTTAACCGGGTCGGTGGTAATGGTTGTTACCGGCGGGTCTGCAGATTTGTTGTTACCCGCCTTGCTGTTACCCGAAAGTCGTCCAAGAAAACTGAAGGCTTTTTTAATGCCCCGCCAGATTTTCGGTAATAGCCAGATGCTCAGTAGAATAAATAATACCAGCAACACTATAAACAGGGCCGGATGATACAAGGCTGTCCAGAGACCGGCAATGACGGCAACGTCTTCGCCTACGGAGGCAAACCAGTTGGTTACCGGTTCCGGTGATGTGTTAATGAGAACGCGTGTCCCGGTCTTGGTAACGTGACTGCCGGTTGCCAATGTGCCACCGGCAATGGCGGCGGCCAGTTGTGCGCCTGCACCGATATCACCAACTGCGCCTGCCGCCAGAATGGCGCCGGCAGGGATACGGATGAAGCTTGAAAGTGCATCCCAGCCGGTATCCACGCCGGGTATTTTGTCTGCAAAAAATTCGATGCCGTACATCGCGCCGGCAGCAACCATTACCAGCGGATCGGACAGGACCTGGAGGTCTGGCGGCAGCTCAATGTTGCCGCTTGCTCCCATGTAGCCCAGCATCAGAATCGCTGCATACAGATTGATTCCGCTTGCCCAGGCCACACCCATGGTGAGTGCGATTGTTTGCGTAATATCCATGTGATTCCTGTGTGTTCAGGGAGAAAGGTCTTATCGTAAATATGGGGGTAATTCTAGCAATTCATAATATTCTGTGAATTTCTTCTGCCCGGTCTATGATTTATTCCCTTAGAGTGTGCGTATAACTGATTGTAAATACATATAATTAATTTTGAGGGTGCGAATATTAGTAATTGTTTACAATGTTGCGCGGTCACTGTTTAATGTTGCAGTTGGTTTTTAACGGTTTTCTGTTCACCAACTGTGGATCACATGGAGACGCGCCGGGCCGGAGCATCTGTCCGGGAAATCTTGCAGGTCTTTATTCTTTGCCACTGGATACCTCTCGTCAGGCAAAGAAGCAATCCCGATTTTTTTAATAGAGAGTAAATATCAAGGAGTGTAATGATGAAGAAGCTGTTGGTTGTGATGTTAAGTGCCACATTATTTCTGGTCGGTTGTGGCGATAAGGACGAAACCGTGGGTGAAAAGCTGGACAATGCGGTTGATGCCACCCAGGACGCTGCTGCGGATGCCGCCGATGCGGTCAGCGATACAGCGAGTGATGCCTACGATGCCACCAAGGATGCTGCGGGTGACGCCTACGATGCCACCAAGGATGCTGCGGGTGACGCCTATGATGCTACCAAGGATGCTGCCGGGGATGCAGTCGACACGGTTAGTGATGCTGCCGACGATGAAACTGATGATACCAAAACCCACTAAACAATCAGGGTGGGCGTGATAAAAGGCCGGGCATTTGTCCGGCCTTTTTTTAATCGGCGGGTATTATTATGTTACGAAGTGCATTCGCTGTTTTCCTGCTTGGCTGGGTGGCCTGGTTCTGGATTGACAAGCCGCCGCCCGAACAGATGCGGTTGCCGGAGGTCAGTGACAGCCTGGTCGAGAATTTTCAGGTGGCGTTCGATATCCTGAAGGGAGGTTATCCAAAGGTAGCCTTTGTCTATATATGGGATGCGCACTACCTGTTGCTTTCGTTGCTGGGTGGGGCGCTGGGCGCCGTGACTTACGGGGTAATATCAGACTACCTGTCCAGACGGCGGATGCGCAGAAATTTTATGCCGCCAGCACGTAAAGATCCGGGCGGTGACGAAAAAGAGTCCTCGCCGGCACAACAGGACACTCCGGACTGATTGTTGATACTTGCCTGGTAGCAGACAGGCCATTGTAATCCCCCTCCGTGTGCATTACGGTTTCGAATTAACGAAGTTGAACAGCATCAGAAACTACCAGGGGTCGGGCATGTGTGAGGCACAGGAGCAGCTGGAACGGGTCATTGCACGGATGCAGGTAATCCAGATTGCCATCAAGGCATCGGGGCAGCCCGCGTCCATGTTTGAGCTGGGAGAATTAAAGGACCTGGGCAGGGAATATGCCCGCCTTGTGGATGATCTGAGCAACACATCAACGGGTCCGTCGCGGGCCTGATGATTCAGCCGGAGTCATGAGCAGCGTGGAAAACGATCCTGGAATATTTATTGGCAAGGGCGAGCAAGCTGTCTACCTGTTGCCGCAACTCGCCAACCGCCATGGCCTGATTGCCGGGGCAACCGGTACCGGTAAAACCGTTTCCCTGCAAATTCTTGCAGAAGCATTCGCGCGCCGCGGTGTGCCGGTGTTTATGGCGGACGTCAAAGGCGATCTGTCCGGTCTCTGTCAGGCAGGCAAGGCACATCCGAAGTTGCAGAAACGGGCGGAAGCCATTGGCCTTGAGGATTATACCCATGAGGCTTTTCCGGTGGTTTTCTGGGACCTGTTCGGCAAGCAGGGTCACCGGGTGCGCACTACTGTTTCGGAAATGGGGCCATTGCTGCTGTCCCGGATGCTGGGCCTGAATGATACCCAGGAAGGAATTCTCTATGCTGTTTTCAAAATAGCCGATGATCAGGGCCTGCTGTTGCTGGACCTGAAAGACCTGCGTGCCCTGTTGACCTTCGCCGGCGAGAATGCCAGGGAACTGCGGCTCGAGTACGGCAATATCTCCGGTGCATCCATCGGGGCAATCCAGCGGCGCCTGCTGGTGCTGGAACAGGAGGGTGCCAGACAGTTCATGGGTGAACCGGCGCTGGACCTGTTTGACTTTATGCAAATGAGTCCCGGCGGTTTCGGCAATATCAATATCCTGGCTGCAGACCAGCTGATGCTGACACCGAAGCTGTATGCGACGTTTTTGTTGTGGCTGTTGTCCGAGTTATTTGAGGAACTCCCGGAAGTGGGTGATCCTGAAAAACCCCGCCTGGTGTTTTTCTTTGATGAGGCTCACCTGTTGTTTAAAGGTGCGCCGCAGGCGCTGGTTGACAAGGTCGAGCAGGTGGTGCGCCTGATCCGTTCCAAGGGTGTCGGTGTTTATTTTGTTACCCAGAACCCGCTGGACCTTCCCGACCCGATTCTGGGTCAGCTGGGTAATCGCATCCAGCATGCCCTGCGTGCATTTACGCCTCGTGAGCAGAAGGCGGTAAGGGCTGCAGCAGAGACCTTTCGTGCCAACCCGGCACTTGATGCGGCTGCTGCCATCAAGGAACTGGGTGTTGGTGAAGCACTGGTGTCGACACTGGATAGTAACGGGATACCGGGCATGGTAGAGCGTGTTCTGATCAGGCCGCCGGGGTCACGGCTGGGACCGGCAACGCGTGCGGAACGCAAGGCAGTCATGGACGTCAGCCTCTACCGCGAACGCTATGATCAACCGGTAGATCGACGCTCGGCCTATGAGATGCTCAATGAACGTGCAGCGAAGGCAGCGCAACAGCAGGCTGCTGCGGAGGCAGCGAAACCCGGTAAGAAAGCCTCTGGTGGCCGGCGCAGTAATCGCCAGAGTCCGCTGGAAGCCATGCTGAAGAGTATTGCACGTTCTTTTGGCAGTTCCCTGGGGCGCCAGCTCTCACGCGGTGTGCTGGGTTCTCTACTGAAGTGATTGAGCCGGAGCCGCTATCACCGGCCGTGTAAGGACCATGAACAATAAAAGATATTTGGCAAGGAACAGGGTATTGCCATTCCTGCTCGTTCTGGGGCTGCTTGCCTACCAGTACTATTTCCAGGATCAGCAGTCGACGGATAACAATGTCGCGGTTGGTAATAATGCGGTGCAACAGGCGTATGCCAACCAGCGTTCCGGGCAGTGGCTCGAGACCAGCGGCCGCGTTAGCCGGGTGTTGCGCGATGACAATGAGGGGTCGCGCCATCAGAAATTTATTCTTGAAATTGATGGTGGTCACACGGTCATGGTGGCGCATAATATCGACCTCGCAGAACGTATCCCGGTGCGCAGGGGGCTGACACTGGCAGTGCGAGGAAAATATGAGTGGAATGACCGGGGCGGCGTTATCCACTGGACGCATCATGACCCGGACGGCAGGACTCAGGGCGGCTGGATTATGCTGGACAATGTGAGTTATCAATAGTTGTCCGGACTACAATTACTCTTAACCCGATATGTTCAGATATGGCACATGATTCAAGCAAGGCGGTTTTAACGGCGCTGGTCGCCAATGCGATATTGACCGTTCTCAAGTTTTTCGCCGCCACCGTCACACATTCTGCCTCGATGATGAACGAGGCAATCCACAGCCTGATGGACAGTCTCAATCAGGGGTTTTTACTGGTTGGCCTGAAGGTCGCCGAACGGCCCGCAGATGCCGAATTTGCCTTCGGGCATGGCCAGAAAAAATACCTGTGGAATCTCTGGAGTGCTATCGGCCTGTTTTCCATTGGCTGCGGGCTGGGCTTGTCGCACGCCTGGCACTCCTGGGAAAAGGTGGGAACCAAACAGCCACCGGAAGTGGTTGAGCTGCTTGGCTTCAGTGTTGCTCCCCTGTGGATAGCCGCTTTAGTGCTGTTGATTGCGCTTATGCTGGATGGTTATTCACTTTTTGTTGCTGTCAGTGAATTCAGCAAACGTATGCGCGCCAAGGGCGAGACCGGCTTTCTCCGGTCGCTGCTGCGTTCGGATGATCCGACGCTGGTGGCTGTTGTGCTGGAGGATACCGTGGCGACGCTGGGGGTGCTGCTGGCCTCGAGCGGAATTATGTTGACCGAATTTACAGGTAACCCGTACTGGGATATAGGCTTCTCGGCGATGATCGCGGTGTTGCTCGGCCTTACAGCCTTTTTCCTGGGGGCGGTGAATATGCGCTATCTGGCCGATGTGCGTGACACCGGGGCGGAAGCCCTGTTCGTCGGTATCGTTGCACAACATGCTGAAGTTGAGCGCTACCATGATCTGCGTTCGATTATAATTGATGACCAGCACACCGTCCTGGTGGCTGAAATTGAATTGCGAGAGGAAGCTGTTGTCGCAGGACTGCAGGCGCGCATGACGGAATTCGAGCACGGCTTTCTGTCGGTGCTGCCCGGTGAAAAACGCGAGGATCAGCAGTTGCGTGATTACTGCCATACGCGTGCTGCTGCACAGGCCACGCTGGAGCGTGTCGAAATCATTGTTGATGAAATCGTACGGACGATCAAGCAGCGCTTGCCACGCGTTCATCATGTTACGCTTGAGGTTGAAGGCATAGCGACGACACCTGAGTCACATAAAGGATAGAGTATTCGTAATATGGATAACAAACTTGATGAGTTGTACCGGCAGATCATAGAGGGCGTTGGCGAGGATCCGTCGCGTGAAGGTTTGCTAAAGACACCTGAGCGTGCTGCCAGTGCCATGCAGTATCTTACGCATGGTTACCAGCAGTCCGTTGACGAAGTGGTGAACAATGCCATCTTTGAATCGGACAATAACCAGATGATCCTGGTAAAGGATATTGAATTGTATTCCCTGTGTGAACATCACCTGTTGCCTTTTATTGGCAAGTGCCATGTTGCCTACATACCGACCGGCAAGGTTATTGGTCTGTCCAAGATAGCGCGTATCGTGGATATGTTTGCACGGCGATTACAGATCCAGGAAAACCTGACCAAACAAATTGCCGATACCCTGATGCAGGCGATACAACCGGCCGGTGTCGGTGTCATTATCGAGGCCCAGCACCTGTGCATGATGATGCGGGGTGTGGAAAAGCAGAATTCGCAAATGACGACTTCAATGATGCTGGGTACTTTCCTTGATCATGACCGCACCCGTTCCGAGTTCCTGAGGCTGGTCCGGTCCTGACAGTCAATCCAGCGGGAAGCTACACTTGAGGTACATTCCGCACCCACAGATACAAGGGCAAGCTAACCGGGCTAAAACCTCCGCTGAAGCCCAGGGAGGCCTGGGCAACCAGAATCCTGCTCCAGATCCACGGGAAGACGCGAGACCTGGCTCTGTTTAACCTTGCTATTGACAGCAAGCTCCGTAGTTGTGACCTGGTGGCTTTGCAGGTCAGTGATGTTGCCGTGGCCGGAGGTATCAGAGAGTGCGGTTTCAACCGGTCGACGCAATACAAAACGGCGATCCGAAAGCCACCATTCTGACTATGTTTTACAAGTGTAGTGGCTTACGCTTTATTTTTTCTGGCGACCACAACGAGACCAAGCAGACCTGTGCCGAATAACCAGGCAGCAGCGGGTATCGGCACCGCTTGTACAGTGAAAGTCATTGTAGTCATGTAAGTTGCTTCAGAGCTTATGGCTTGCCCTCTACCAGTTGACGATTCTCTGAGGAATAACTCACCGCCAGGTAAAATAGGTCTAATGGCAGTAGGATCTAGTGTACTGTAACTTATTCGTTACAGTACACTAGAGAGGTCACCAACTTGCCCTGATACTGATGGGCAACGGATTATTAGCCAAATCACCAATTCATAATAAAGTCGTGGAATCGTGCTAGGCTTGACGCCTGAACACAACGTTGGAGGACGTTCGGCATGATCCAGTTCACCATCAACGGCTCCCCGCAGCAACTCGATATTGATCCCGACACCCCCCTGTTATGGGCTATCCGTGACAGCATCGGTCTGACCGGCACGAAGTTTGGCTGTGGCATGGCGCAGTGTGGAGCCTGTACCGTGCATCTCGATGGCAAAGCCATCCGTTCCTGTGTCACGCCGGTCACCGCGGCTGAAGGAAAATCGGTGACTACCATTGAAGGGCTGGGCTCCGCTGCCGCGAAGGCGGTACAAGACGCCTGGGTAAGACTTGACGTTGTGCAGTGCGGTTACTGCCAGTCGGGCCAGATCATGTCGGCAGTCGATTTGTTGAGCCGTAACCCGCACCCCAGTGACAAGGATATCGACGATGCCATGACGGGCAACATCTGTCGTTGCAATACCTACGTCCGCATACGCGCTGCCATCAAGCAGGCGTCCAAAGCGTTGTCGTAGGGAGGAGAGGATCATGAAGCAGGAAGGCAAAACAAGTCTGAGCCGCCGCCAGTTTCTGGTGATGACGGCGGCCACCGGTACTGGTTTGACGCTGGGCATGTTGTTGCCCGGTTGCAGCCGGGAAGAACCGGTCCAGTCGCAGGCCGGGCCGGGCAAGGCCGGTGGTGAAGTGATTGCTCCCATCCGTTTCGAGCCCAACGCCTTCGTGCGTATCGGTACCGATAATCGGGTCACCGTCATTATCAAGCACCTGGAAATGGGGCAGGGCACCTATACCGGCCTGGCGACACTGGTGGCCGAAGAGCTCGACGCCGCCTGGTCGCAGATTAACGTGGAAGGTGCGCCGGCTGACGCCAATACCTATAACAATCTGTTTTGGGGCAAGATGCAGGGCACGGGCGGAAGTACGGCCATTGCCAACTCCTATGAACAGATGCGCAAGGCCGGTGCCGCCGCGCGCGAAATGCTGATTGCTGCTGCAGCAAAGAAATGGCAGGTTGCAGAGGGTGACATCACCGTGCAGGCCGGTCTATTACGCCATCAGACCGGCGGTCACCAGGCCAGTTTCGGCGAGCTGGCCGAACTCGCCGCACAGGAAGCCGTGCCGGAAGACGTGTTATTGAAAGAGCCTGAAGAATTCCGGCTCATCGGAACCCGGGTGCCGCGCAAGGACAGCAATGCAAAAACCAACGGCACCGCAATGTTTACCCAGGATGTAAAACTGCCCGGTATGCTGACTGCGCTGGTCGCGCACCCGCCGCGCTTTGGCGCAACCGTAAAATCCTTTGCTGCCGGCAAGGCCAGGGCCGTTCCAGGTGTCGATGCCGTGGTTGAAATTCCCAACGGTGTGGCCGTACTCGGCAAGGATTTCTGGAGTGCAAAGAAAGGTCGTGATGCCTTGCAAATTGAGTGGGACGAGAGCAGTGCTTTCACGCTTGGTTCCGATGAACTGTTGGCACAATACAAGGCGCTGTCTGAAAAACCGGGCAGTGTTGCGCGCAACGACGGCGATGTGCCTGGTGTCCTGCTATCGGCCAGTAAGAGATTGAAGGCGACCCTGGAATTTCCGTTCTTGGCACATGCTGCTCTCGAACCGATGAACTGTGTTATGCAGCGTCACCAGGACGGCGTGGAAATCTGGAATGGTGACCAGTTCCAGACAGGGGATCAGAAAGCTGTGGCCGGAGTGTTCGGTATTGCACCGGAACAAGTGAAGATCAACATGCTCTATGCCGGTGGTTCGTTCGGCCGCCGTGCCAACCCGCAGTCGGATTACCTGATCGAGACCGCCGCCATCGTCAAGGCGGTCGGTGGCGAAGCACCGGTCAAACTGGTCTGGACGCGTGAAGACGATATGCGCGCCGGTTATTACCGGCCGATGTATGTGCACAAACTCGAGGCGGGACTGGATGCAGACGGTAACCCGGTGGCATGGCAACACCGCATCGTCGGTCAATCCATCATCGCCGGCACTGTATTTGAAGTGGGAATGGTCAAGGACGGTGTTGATGTTACCTCGGTCGAAGGTGCGTCCAATCTGCCCTATGCGATTCCCAATATCAGCGTCGACCTGCAGACGACGACATTGCCGGTGCCGGTGCAGTGGTGGCGCTCGGTCGGCTCCACCCACACGGCGTTTGCCGTCGAGACCTTCATTGATCAATTGGCGTTGGCGGCGAACAGGGATCCGGTCGAGTACCGGCGTACTTTGTTAAAAGGCCATCCACGTCACCTCGGCGTGCTGGAACTGGCGGCCCAAAAATCCGACTGGGGTTCGCCGATGGGCGCGGGACGTGGTCGTGGAATTGCCGTGCATGAGTCCTTCAATACCTTTGTGGCGCAGGTTGCGGAAGTAACGGTACATGCTGACAGGATATTTTCTGTCGATCGCGTGGTGATTGCGGTTGACTGCGGTATTGCGGTAAACCCGGATATTGTACGTGCGCAGATGGAGGGCGGTATGGGTTTTGGCCTGGCCGCGGCTTTAAGCAGCGAAATCACCTTTAGCGAAGGCCATGTGGTGCAGTCCAATTTCCATGACTACACCGTGTTGCGTATCAACCAGATGCCGAAGGTTGAAGTACACATTGTCAATTCCGCACAACCACCGACCGGTGTCGGTGAACCGGCAACACCGGTCATCGCACCCGCAGTCGCCAACGCGCTGTCCGCCGCCACGGGACAACGCTTTAACCGCCTGCCATTGAAACTTTCAGCCTGACAGGGTTGCCGTCGATGTCACTTTACGGTACAGATCGGGAGATACTGGAAACTGCTGTCGATTGGCTGGAGCAGGGGGTTCGCCCGGCGCTGGTGACGGTGGCAAAGACCTGGGGTTCCTCGCCGCGACCCGTCGGGTCATTGTTGCTGATGCGTGCAGACGGCCAATTCAGCGGTTCGGTATCGGGGGGGTGTGTCGAGGACGACCTGGTCCAGCGGTACAGGGACGGGCAGCTTGGCGCAAGCTTCCCCACCCTGATCGATTACGGCATCAACCGCCAGGAGGCAACCCGCCTGGGTTTGCCCTGCGGCGGGCGGCTGGAATTGCTGGTAGAACAACTCGATAGCACCGCCCAGTTACAAACTCTTTTAGATAAAACCAGGGCCAACGAACTCGTGGCGCGGCGCGTTTGTCTGACGACGGGTGAAGTCAGTCTGCACCCGGCCTCGGCCGATGATGATTTTTTCTGTTCGGATACGACTCTCGGGAAAACCTTCGGGCCGCGCTGGCAGCTGCTTCTGATCGGCGCCGGTCATTTGTCCGAATACGTCGCGCAAATTGCGCTGATGATGAACTACCATGTCATCATCTGTGATCCGCGCGAAAGCGATAATGATAAATCCGTCTTCGACGGTTGCGCAATCGTAAACAGCATGCCGGACGATGCTGTCCGGACCTGGGCCAATCACGCACGTTGCATCGTGGTGGCGCTCACCCATGATCCCAAACTTGACGACATGGCCCTGCTCGATGCCCTGTCTTCGCCGGCTTTCTATATCGGCGCAATCGGCTCAAGACTCAACTGCGAGAAACGACGTGAACGTCTAAAAACCCTGGGAGTGACCACCCAACAACTACAAGGCCTGCACGCGCCCGTCGGCTTGCCCATCGGCAGTCACTCACCACCGGAGATCGCCGTATCTATTATGGCCGAAATAACCAAGCTGCGACATCAGGCAAAACAGAACTCACAACACGCCATCAACGCTGCATGAGTTCATCCATTGTCGGCATCCTGCTTGCAGCCGGGCAAAGCACACGTTTTGGCAGAAATAAACTGCTGCATCTATTAAACGACGGTACACCCATGGTGCTGGCATCAGCCCGGCATCTTCACAAGGTATTACCCCAAACCATCGTCGTGGTCGAAGATGCAAGCAACGACGTCGCAAAAATCCTGGCACCCGAAGGCGTGCAGGTCGTTGAAAATCCACTCGCCAGTGAAGGCATGGGTACCGGCATTGCCTGTGCCGTGGCCAACAGTCCTGACGCCCGGGGCTGGGTTATTGCCCTGGCTGATATGCCCTGCATCCCAACAGGCGTGATCCAGGCGGTTGTCACCGGTCTGGAACAGGACGCTGGTATTGTCGCACCAGTCTATAAAAAAATGCGCGGACACCCGGTCGGATTTTCAGCCCGGTATGCACAGGCATTGATGCAATTACATTCCGACGAAGGCGCGCGCAGTGTTATACAGGCAAACAGTGATTCACTTGAGTTAATCGAGACAACAGAAAGAGGTGTTATTGTAGATTTCGATACACCAGGAGCCTGTCGGACTTAGGCAATCGTAGTGAGCATGTTTAACAAAAATGTCCGTATATGGATCTATGGCGTTTTTCTTGCCATAGGCTCCGTACTCTTATTCCTGGGTGGCCCGGATTATTACTCATCCAGATCATTCAAGCATTTCTGGGATATCGGTCATATTGTCTATTTCTCGCTATTAACTGGCCTGTTATCTCAATGGCGCCTTGTCTCTCGAATGTCGCTGGCATGGCAGTGGACCATTATTCTCGGTATTACAATTCTGCTTGGTGTTTCGATCGAGCTTATGCAGCATGGCACTACGCGTACGCCAGACACAGGGGATGTGCTCCGTGACCTGACCGGTAGTCTTCTGGTGCTGGTATATGGTTCATTGGGGTCGAAATTACAACCTGACAGCCGGCGGTTTTCTCTGCAGTTTTCTGTGTTGGTGCTCTCGCTTGTCCAGTTATGGCCTGTAACCAAAAGCCTGATTGACGAAGCGATTGCACGGCATCAGTTCCCGCTTTTATCCGGTTTTGAAACACCATTCGAGATCGACCGCTGGGCAGGCAGTGCCGGATTGACTGTCGAAACCATAGCCTCTATCTCTCACGACAAGCTTCTGAAGTTGTCACTGACAACGGACCAATATTCAGGGGCCATACTCAACTACTTTGACGGTAACTGGGCATTAGCCCGCACATTGAAAATCAGTCTTTACAATCCCGATGCAGAACCTTTACAGATAATTTGCAGGATTGATGATCTTCAACATGCCGATGGTGACCAGGAATATGAAGACCGCTTCAATCGTGGTTTTCTTCTGATGCAGGGCTGGAGCCACCTTGAAATAGACCTGGATGAAGTTAAAGAAAGCCCTGTAAGTCGCAGCATGGATATGGGTCGCATACGAGGGCTTGGGCTTTTTGTTATGTCGCTACCCATACCCAGAAACCTTTATGTAGATAATATACAGTTAACTCATTGAGCATCATAAGGACTTCATCAGCTGATATGGTGCCAGCACAGTGGCACTTTGTTGCCCTGTGTGTGTCGTGAGTTTGTTGTCTTGTGCCGCCGTCAGCACCTCTTTACCCGGGTGCCGGTAGGTATTGGCGGTAGCAAGCTCAGGCTCCTAGTTAACACGGTAGCTGCGGTCAATGTCCTCGCGGGTCAATATGCCGTAAACCCGGCTGATTCCCGGGATGGTATGCCGGGTAACATACAGGGCCTCTGCATCATTATTATCCAGAATGCTTAGCGCTTCCTGCAAAGTGGCCTGAAAGTCTACAGCGGCTACATCTTTTCGCTCCGCAGGTATATCCGTCAGTGAACACTCTTCTTTCTCCGGGTATTCCTGCACCTGGCGCGCCAGGTCAGCGGCAGGCATGATGGCAAGTGGCTGTCTGTCCCGGGTAATCAGTATCCAGCGGGGTTCGCTTGCCAGTGCTTTCAGCACGCGCTCGCGGTCAATCACTTCCGGTAACGATTCATAGCGGCGTTCCATTACGCTGGCCACACCGATACGTCGCAATGCCTGGGTCAGTGGGGTATCCCGGTAATCCAGTCCGCGTGCCTTCATGAGTACTAGATAGACAGATTCCTTACCAAAGATTTCCCGGCTGACGAGTACACCGGCAATCAATGCCAGCATGCCCGGCAGGATAATGTGCGGGTTGGCGGTGAGTTCCAGCATGGCCGTCAAGGCGGCGAGCGGCGCCTGTAGTGTTGCACCCATCATGGTGCACATGCCGATCAGCGCATAGAAGGCCGGGGAGGCCATTTCGCCAGGCAGCCAGATGTCGGCCATGATGCCCGTGGCGCCGCCGGCCAGTGCGCCGATCACCATGGTGGGCCCGATCAAGCCGCCGGGCAGGCCCAGGCCCAGGCCCAGTGCGCTGGCCACGATTTTGGCAGCGGTGATGACCAACAGGACTGACAATGTCAGCTGCCCCAGCAGGGCCTGGTTGACCGTGTCATAACCGATGCCCATGACCTCCGGTACGGCTATACCAATCAGGCCGACGATGCTGCCACCCAGCGTGCAGCGGATCCAGATCGGCCAGCCTTTTGAGAGCGTGGTTGAACGTTGCAGCAAATGGATAAACAGGGCGGCGATGCACCCCAGCGTAACACCCATGATAAACACGTAGGGTAATTCCAGTAATGATCCCAGCTGCATGGCCGGGATTGAAAATACCAGGTCACTGCCGAACACCAGCCGGGTCAACGTGGTCGCAGCAACAGCAGACAGGATGACTGGTGCAAAGCTGACAACCGAGTATTCCATCATGACAACTTCCATGGAAAAGATGACGCCAGCCAGCGGGGTATTGAAGGAGGCCGCAATCGCGGCGGCAATACCGCAGGCTACCAGTGTTCTCAGGCTGTTATTGGGCAGCCGCAGCCATTGGCCGAGCTGGCTGCCGCTGGTCGCGCCGAGATGTACGCTGGGGCCTTCGCGGCCGACAGAATGTCCGCTGATGATGCTGAGTGCAGCACCAAAAAACTGTGCCACTGCATTGCGAAATGGCAGTCTGCCCTGGTGGTAGGCGAGCCGCTCCATGACATGCACGATTCCAATTTCGCGGGTTTCCTGTTGCAGGAATTGCCAGATCAGGCCAATGGCCAAGCCGCCGGCAACTGGCAGCAGCAACCGTAGTCCGACCGCGAGACCCTCGTAATTCTCGATGTTGTCTTCCGGCAGCAGCATGCCCTGCGAGGATTCCACCAGCATCCGGAAGGCAATGATGACGCCGCCGGACAACAGGCCTACAGGGATGGCCAGCATGGACAGTTGTGGGAGGGCATCCAGGCTGGAGACGCGCAGTCCGAGATTGTCGAGCCATTGATCCCAGCGGTGTTTGAGCACGGTTTATCCTTGTATGGTGGGGTGGCCGTCTGAGTTCAGGTCACTGATACCTGCTTTTCAGGGTGCTATTGTAGAATGAAAGGACGCGGGATGGTGTACTATCTGCGGGGATCAATGGGGTCAGACTCGATTGATCCGGAAAATATACACACAGGCGATCAATCGAGTCTGACCCCATTGATCCGAGAACAGGTGAGTAAGGCATGATCAAGGTAGGCGTGGTAGGAGGAACCGGCTATACCGGTGTCGAATTGTTGCGGTTGCTGGCAGCTCATCCTGAGTCAGAACTGGCTGTCATTACTTCCCGCTCCGAGGCTGGCAAGCCGGTGGCGGACCTGTTTCCCAATCTGCGTGGCAGCCTTGAACTGGCCTTCTCCGAGCCGGATATTGAACAACTGTCAGTCTGTGATCTGGTGTTTTTTGCGACACCCAATGGCACTGCCATGAGTATGGTGCCGCAGCTGCTGGAGGCCGGGGTCCGGGTT
>DMKK01000286.1:15550-17584 GCA_003454335.1 Gammaproteobacteria bacterium
CATGCCGCATGCCTGCCCGCAGTTGCTGGAGCAGGCGGTCTACGGCCTGCCCGAAATAAACCGTGCCGCCATTGCGCAGGCGCAGCTGGTGGCCAATCCAGGCTGTTATCCAACGGCAGTGCAGCTGGGTTTTCTGCCATTGATTGAAGCGGGGCTGATCGAGCATGATCACCTGATTGCAGATGCCAAGTCAGGTGTCAGTGGTGCCGGCAGGAAAGCAGCGACGGGCGCACTGTTGTGTGAGGCCAGTGAAAATTTCAAGGCCTACGGGGTCAGTGGTCACCGTCATCTGCCGGAAATTCGTCAGGGGCTGGAGCTCGCCGCGGGACAGCCGGTGGGCCTGACGTTTGTGCCGCATTTGACTCCCATGATACGTGGTATCCATGCGACCCTGTATGCACAGTTACACGATGTTGACCATGATCTGCAGGCCCTTTTCGAAACGCGCTACGATGACGAACAGTTCGTTGATGTACTGCCTGCGGGCGCGCACCCGGAGACCCGCAGCGTGCGCGGGGCAAACCACTGCCGGATTGCGGTGCACAGACCACAGCAGGGTAATACTGTGGTGGTGCTCTCGGTGATTGATAATCTGGTCAAGGGTGCCGCCGGTCAGGCAGTGCAGAACATGAATGTCATGTTCGGCTGCAATGAAGGAGCCGGGTTGGCCAGTATTGCACTGTTGCCCTAGTGAAGCAGGCTGATGTCATTTTTTGTGATCTGTATCCGGCCAAATACATAATGCCTTGCCATACTACATGCCGGTCTTCCAGGTGTCCCCGTGTGGAGTAGCATCATGATGCGTGTCATGGTGTTCGTTGCCGGTCTGGGGATCGTCTTGTTTGCGGCGTGGTGGTTGTATGACCTCGGCAAGTTGAGAGGTGTGGATGAACTGGCCGGGTTGCGGACGGAACATGCCATGCTGGAGAGTCGGCATAAGAAACTGCTAAAGGATGCCACACAGTTGCGCGATAAGGTTGCTATCCTGGATCGTTCCAGCCAGATTGATCGCCAGGCGGCACTGGATGTAAAAACCGATCTGGGACGGCTGGAGGAAGCGTTGCAGGCGGCACAGGAAGAGGTTGAGTTCTACCGTGGCATTGTGGCTCCGGGTGATGTTCAGCCAGGTCTGCGCATTCACCGGTTTACCCTGGAGGAAGGCAGCGCAGCTGGCGAATATCATTATGACCTGGTGTTGACGCAACTGAAGCATAATGATCGTTATATAACAGGGGTTGTTGACTGGAAAATTGCCGGATCGATGCTGGGTGAGCAGGGTGAACTGGCGCTTGCGGGCGTGACTAACCCGCCGGTCAAGCAACTGAAATTTCGCTTCCGTTATTTTCAGGATCTGGCAGGAAAGATAACACTGCCTGAGGGTTTTGAGGCAGAGAAGGTAGTTTTGAGTATCAAACCCGGTGGCAAGGGCAAGCCGTCACCTGTTGAACAGACATTCGACTGGCCGGAACCGGGTTCCTAACTGACAGGAGAGTACCTATGCTGGGACAAGGCAAAAAACCGAAGAGCGCAAGTACCAAGGTAGACACCATTATCGGGCAGCAAACGCGTATTGAAGGGAACATCCACTTCTCCGGCGGGCTGCACATCGATGGCCAGGTCAAGGGTGGTGTCATTGCAGAAGCAGATTCCACCTCTGTACTCACCGTCAGCGAACACGGCAGTATCGAGGGTGACGTGCGCGTGCCAACGGTGATATTAAACGGCAGGGTCACTGGTGATGTGCGTTCTGCTGAACGCATTGAACTGGCTGCCAAGGCCAGGGTCGATGGTGATGTGTACTATAACCTTATAGAGATGGCCATGGGGGCTGCGGTGAATGGCGGCCTGGTGCACAATGCCGAAACCGATTCTTCGGTACTTGCCTTTGACCGGGAAAATGCCGATAACGGTACCAGCTCCGATTAGTGGGCTGATGGGTGCGTCGCTGCGCTCCTTCACCCATCCTACAAAAAACCGTAGATCTTTGCTGCGCTCCTTCTCATTATCCTACGAAGCTTGATGGTTTCTGTAGGA
>DMKK01000191.1 GCA_003454335.1 Gammaproteobacteria bacterium
CCGGCCACAACCATAACGGTAGAATTTGTAGCGCACCGGGTTCTTCTGATAGTAGTCCTGATGATAGTCTTCTGCGGGATAGAACGTGGACGCTGGCGTGATTCCCGTTAACACCGGATCCTTGAAGGGTTTCAGCTCAATGAGTGCGGCCTTCGATTGCCGTGCCAGCCGTTCCTGTTCGGCAGTGTGATCNNGATTGCTGCGCCAGCCGTTCCTGTTCGACCGTGTGATAAAAAATTTCACTGCGGTACTGGTTCCCCCCGTCACAGAACTGGCCGTCGATCCGGGTTGGATCGATGTTGTGCCAGAACACGTCCAGCAGTTCAGCATAGCTGACCCGTTCAGGATCATAGATAATCTGCAGGGCCTCGGCATGGCCGGTGCCGCCGCGTGAGACCTGCTTGTAGGTTGGGTCTTTCAGGGAGCCACCGGTGTAACCGGAGGTGGTGGAGATCACTCCGTCAAGTTTGTCAAAGGGGCCTTCCATGCACCAGAAGCATCCGCCGGCAAAGGTCGCGGTTGCGGTTTTCGGGTTGGTGCTCCCGCTTTCAGCGCCGGCATTGAAAGCCGTGCACATGAGCAACAGCAGTGGATACCAGCGGGACAGTCGGATTGTTTTCATGTCAGCGTCCTGTTCTTGATTAAATATAGCCTGACCAATGGACAGCGGCTATGCGTGTTTGTTTCATCGCATTGCCAATCACGGCGGTAAATATAAAACCGTCGTCCGGGTGCGGCTGGCTGTGCTCTCTGTGTATCGTTATATCCGGCGGTAATGGCCTGGTAAACACATGTAAAATCAGTTGTATATAAAGGCTGGCGGGGGTGTGGCACTGAGTGCAACAGCTTGCATTCTCACGGTTGTCATTCAGGCGGGCGGGCTTGATAATCAGCCAATGATTCCCGTTATTTGTTCCTTACCCGTAAGGCCGCTACTGCATTGTGCCAGACAACTGAATCTCCGGAGCTGACATTTGCTTGAGCAACGCAGTGTCATCGGTCTGTTTCTCGGGCCCTTGTTATTCCTGTTGATTTTATTGCTGCCGCTCCCGGACGGGATGGCGCCTGCAGGTCTGAGAGTAGCGGCGGTTACCGTGCTGATGGCAGTCTGGTGGGTCACCGAGGCCATTCCCATTCCTGCCACAGCGCTGTTGCCCATTGTGCTGTTCCCGTTGCTGGGGGTGTTGAGTGGCAGTGATGTAACCCGTGCCTACGGTAATCATTTGATCTATTTGTTCCTGGGTGGCTTCCTGATCGCCGTCACCATGGAGCGCTGGAATCTGCATCATCGTATAGCCCTGCACACCATTCGTATCGTCGGGTACACCCCGGAGCGTATCGTGCTTGGTTTTATGCTGGCGACCGCGTTCCTCTCCATGTGGATCAGTAATACCGCGACGACCATGATGATGGTGACCATCGCGATAGCAGTACTCAAGGAAATGGAACGCGAACTGGAGCATGCGCCCGGACAGCTATGGTTTGGCACGATATTGATGCTCGGGATCTGTTATGCGGCCTCGATTGGCGGGGTGGCTACATTGATTGGTACGCCGCCCAATGTCATTTTTGCAGGGGTGGTAGAGAAAACCTATGGCATCAGCATCAGCTTTACTGACTGGATGGGTTTCGCTCTGCCGCTATCCCTGGTAATGCTGGCTATTGCCTGGTTGTACCTGACGCGCATCCTGTCTCGAGGAATCCAGATACAGTTGCCGGAAGGCAGGGAACTGGTGCACCGGCAGATCGAGAGGCTGGGGCCGATGTCGAGACAGGAGAAACAGGTCGCGGCAGTGTTTGTTACGGTCGCTCTGTTGTGGATCCTGCGCGGCCTGTATCAGCCGGCCGGACTGGCAATGGTAAAGGACTCAACCATTGCCATTGCCGGTGCCCTGTTAATGTTTCTGATTCCCGTGAATCTGGCGAAAAGGGAGTTTCTGCTTGACTGGGAAACGGCCGTCACCATTCCGTGGGACATTATTATCCTGTTTGGTGGCGGCTTTGCACTGGCGCGGGGCTTCTCCGAGTCCGGGTTGACGCTCTGGCTGGCCGAACAGTTAACGGTGTTGCAGGGTATTGATACGGTACTGGTGATTGCTGCCGTGGTGTTGCTGGTGATTTTTCTGACAGAGGTGACATCCAATACGGCAACTGCATCCTTGCTGTTGCCGGTAATGGGTGCGTTGGCGACGGCCATCGACGTGAGTCCCTTCGGCCTGATGGTGGCAGCGGTGATTGCTGCCTCCTTTGCATTTATGCTGCCGGTTGCAACGCCGCCGAATGCCATCGTCTTCAGTAGTCGCTACGTGACCATTCGGCAAATGGTCGGGGCCGGTGTCTGGTTGAATCTGATCGGGGTGGTGATAATTACCGGGTTTGTTTATCTGCTGCTGCCCTTGTTATGGGGTGTCTTCCCGGGCAGCAGCGGGGTGCTGCCCGTTACTCATTGACCTTCGCAAGCACGTTTACATAGAAAGAAATCTGTTCCAGGAAGGCCTGGGTATCACGGGCACCGGCGGCTATGTTCATGCGGATTCGACAGTCATCCTCATCCAGTTCGCCGGCTGCGCCGAAGATCTGCCAGCCGGCAAAACTTGCTACGCCGTCTGTGCGTGCTCCTGCCACTGTCGCGTTGGCGAGGACCTTGATGACGTCTTCGCCGTTATCGCAGTCATATTTTCTGCCAATATCAAAACAGACAATTTCCAGTGACCAGCGAGGGTGTGGCAGGCCACCGCAGAGTTCTACTTCCGCCATGCCGCTGTACATGAACAGCCGGTTTGCCCCGTCGGGGCCATCCACATTGATCTGCATTTCCTGCATGTTGGTTAGCCGGTTTGGCTGGATGATATTGGAATAATCCATACTTATTCTCCGGGTATTTGTCGTTCTTCTGGTGCAAGCAGAAGCTGGTTTAAGTCTTGTCTGCAGTTATTGGACGATACTTGGCCCAATAAGGCAAGTAGCGGGATATTTCCGGGCATTAACCCGAATGGCACGTAGCTTAAGAGGTCTTGTCAGTAAAAACCTGAAATTAGCCACGGAAGCACACGGAAAAACACGGAAATAATTCTATTAAGGCATTTTTCTTCCGTGTAATTCCGTGTGCTTCCGTGGCAAGATGTTTTAAGTAACTACGAGAGGCATTAATCCGGTGTTCAGTCCTGGTGGTGCAGGCTGTGAGGCGGTGGCTTGGGAAAGGGCATGACTTTCCCGCTATTGCCGTCCGTTGCGATTATCTTGTTGGTGCCCTCGCGCTCGACTTCATCGATGCGTATGACGGCCTGCAGCGGCACGTAGGTTCGCTTGACGCCCTCAAATTCCGATTTCAGCTTTTCTTCAGCGGGGTCTACCACGATTGCCGAGCGTTCACCGAAAATGATGTCCTCTATTTCAAGGAAGGCGTACATATTGCCCTGATGGATTTTGCGTGCATGCAGTTCGTAAATATCACCCTGGTGGTAAAAGGAGATACGGTAGATCTTCGTTTCGTTTATGTTGTCTGAAGTTGTCATGAATTATTTTTCGAACAGATGGTCCAGTTTATCATCCATGTGCAGTTCGGTGAGTTCGGTAAAGCCCCCGATGCAGACATCATCAATGATGATCTGCGGTACGGTGCGTGCGCCGTTGGTTGCGGTGGAAAATTCGCGCCGCGCCGTCGGGTCGGTATCAATCATGGCTTCCTCATAGGGGATGTTCCATTTTGTCAGCAGCTGCTTTGCCTTCACGCAAAACGGGCAACTTGCGGTACTGAAGATCTTTACTCTTGCCATGAGGGTGCGTCCATGTTGTGTTTATTTGATTGTAACTCTTCATTACATGCTACGGATTGATGGGTGCGTCGCTGCGCTCCTTCACCCATCCTACTAAAAACCGGAGCTCTTTGTAGGATGGGTGAAGGAGCGCAGCGACGCACCCACCAGACGGGTTAACCAATATCCCCTGCCCTCAGCGTGCCCCGTACCTCTGTGGTGAATAGCGTTACATCTGATTTTGATTGAGAGTATACAAGAATTGCAGCCGCAATTTTCATCTGAAGTGTGCGGGAATAGCCGCTCCCGTAGTGGCCTCTGTACTGTTTTCAGTCCTCGCCCGGCTTCGGAAAACGGATAACTTTTTTCTGTGGAGACAGGTTGATCTCGTCGAATACGGTCCCCTCTCTGGCCTCCAGTATCAGCAGTGCCGCCCTGGCAACATCTTCCGGCAGGATGTAGTTGTCTGTTGTTTCTCCGGGCCTGAAGTCGAGTTCGTCGAAGAATCCGGTTTTCACCATGCCGGGATTGATGATGCTGATTCGCAAGCCGCTGGCGGCACATTCCTGTCGCAGTGCCTGGGCCAGTCCGCGCAGGCCGAACTTGGCGGCCGAATAAATCGCGCCACGTTTGCCGCCAGCCAGCGCGGCTTCCGAGCCCATAAAAATGATATTGCCGGAGCCGCGTTGTTTCATGCCGGGTAGCAGGGTGCGCACCAGACAGATCTGGCTGGTGAGGTTGAGATCCAGCAGGCTGCGAATCTGTGCGCAGGAAAATTCCTCCAGGGAACCAAACCGTCCGCTGCCTGCACAGCAAACGACACCTTCTATGAGCGGTTCGTTCCTGATGAGGTCTTCCAGTTGGCCGGGCAGCTTGTCGAGGTCGGATAAATCCATGGATACAGCAGTAAAGTGCTGGTCGTGACAGGGAAACTTGCTGAAATCACGCGCCACTCCTGTTACCCGGTAACCCTGCTCCAGCAGCAGGGTGGTGATGGCGCGCCCGATACCGGAACTGGCGCCGGTTACCAGGATGGTTTTCCGGGGTTGTTCCATGATCAGGCCGCCAGCCCGCAGGGAAACAATATTGTTGCCGGTGCCTGTTGCAGCAGTTCGCGGGTACAGCAACCGGTCACCTCGGTTTCATGGTTCACAGTCAATGCATAGTGCGCGGACCGGTGCGTGCTAGGTCGCATGTTCGTCTGCCATGCCGGAGAGGGCGTTGACCAGTTGTTCGATGTCAGCCAGTCTTGCGGTAATGAGTTGCGCGCACAATTTTGCCGTGACTGCGGTCGTTGCCTGGGTCCTGTTGTCAGAGATAACCTTGAAACATTGCACCAGTTCACTGGACGAGAAACGGTTGGCAACGGGGAGGAAGCCGCTGGCCTCCATCTCGTAGAGGGCGGCTGTCGGGTAATCATCTTCGGGACGGTCAACGGTGTACAGGCTTTCTGTTGGCGTGGACAGTTCGTGTAGTTGCGGGGGGGACCAGTTTTTTCCGGTCGCACTGTCCGTAATGCGGTGCGCAATATAACCCGAACCGATGGCGTGGTGCGCATGTCCGGCAATGCCGATATTCAACCAGGCTGCCCTGGAATGTGGGGTTCCGGTTCCTGCCAGCAGGGCAGTGGCTGCTGCTGCTGCGACCTTGCCGGATCCTGAAACGATGAGCGCCATGTCGGTATTCCGGTAGATCGGAAATACCATGTTGTGTTGCCTGTCCCGGAGCCGGAAGTGGTCAAGCAGGGGGCGGGCCTCGGCGGGCAGGGCAACTACGATATTGATCATCAGGCGGTATCTGCCAGAGTGAGCGTTCGGGAATATTTCTGCTGTTTGTCACGATAGCTGTCGGCCAGGGTGTGATTATCGCGTTTCACGGCACCCTGAATCATGATCGCCGTCTTTTTCAGCAGTGTTTCCAGGGCGGCCCGGTAATCCTGCTCGCCAAGTACCCCGGTAGCGAGAATATTTTCCAGTGCCTGAATGCGAAAACGGTCCATTCCCCAGTGGCTCCGTGATAGCTGATCCGCGTGTCCACCGACTTTTTCGATCAGCGGCTGGTCCACATACAGTACCGGGTAAACCGCGCAGATTCTCAACCACAGGTCATAATCCTCGCAGGCCGGCAGCGTCTCATCAAACAGACCGATCTCCCTGAAGATGTCACGGTGAATCATGACGGCCGAGGGCGAGATGACGCACAGTGGCAGGCAATAGCGGAAAATCCTGCCGCCGTGCTTGGCATGTTTTTTCATGGGGTTGACGCGTTTGCCATTGCGGATCCAGATTTCATCACTGTGACACAGCTTGCAGTCGGGGTTTGCGCGGATGGCTGCCAGTTGCAGTTCCAGTTTGCAGGGTTTCCAGCGGTCATCGGAATCCAGCAGGGCAATCCAGTCTCCGCTGGCGGCCCTGATGCCGGTATTGCGTGCCTGACTGACGCCCTTGTTCTGCTGGAAAATATAGTGAACATCCGGGTAATGACGGCCAAGCAGTTCGCGGGTGTCGTCCGTGGAGCCATCGTCCACCACGATAATCTCGTGCGGGGCCACGCTTTGTGCGTAGACCGAATCAAGCGCGGCGGCGAGACGATCGGCACGGTTCCAGCTGGGGATGATGACCGAGATTTTCATTATTCGTTATCCGTCAGTTTACACGGGTACTTTTTCAGCTCCATTTAAAGGTAGAAATAGAAAAATTTGCCACTGAAGCACGTGGAAGGATAAATACATTAACTCAACTATTGCAAAAAATCTTACTGTGGGAGCGGCGTCCTCGCCGCGATTCGCGCCGGGGAAGCTACCGCGTCCTGCTCACGCCCCTCGCCTACAGGGATGCTCACTACGGGCATCCCTGTAGGTGAGGGCGCTCCCACAGGAATGAGTCAGAACCTCACCTGCGGTGCACTTCAGGTTCAATTCTATCAGTGTGAGAACAGAACCTGACCGCCAGCGGCAGGTATTGCCCCGTCAGGGGAGGTTTAAGCGGCAACCGATTGACGGTGTGCCGTGAAAATGACGCTGATGAGCTACTGAACCGTCGTCATGGAGTCGACCATTTGCTTGCGTACGACTTCCATTAATTCATCCATGGTCAGGCTGTCTGGTATCTGCTTAATATCTGAAAACCATAT
>DMKK01000059.1 GCA_003454335.1 Gammaproteobacteria bacterium
CGAATCGTCTCCGGGGCACCATTAAATTTCCAGTTTTGCCGTACACAAGTAACAGGATGGGAAAATAATGATAGAGCTGGATATCGATGAATGTGTGACGGCGATCCGTAACCGCGAGACATTTCATGCCGCCGTTAACAAGGGCGCATTCTTTATCAAAATCGAAGACTATACGCATTTCGTTTGTACCGCGATCCACAACGGTCACAATCTGCGTTCCGGGCTGGTGGAGAAATGTGCGCTCAATGACGCGGAACGGCTGCGCGAGGAAGATCCCTATACTGCCGACATTGCTGCGAATATGCCGATCACAGTGGTTGCCAACGATTCCCGCTATGAGTACGACCTCAATCGCCCGCCGGAAACCTGTGTTTACGAAGAGGCCTGGGGGCAGGCGGTCTGGCGCGACCCGCTAAGCGCTGCCGAAAAGAAGGCCAGCGTGGCAAAACATAATGCGTTCTACACAGTACTGGGGGCGCTCTATGAGCAACTCGAATCACTGCATCCGCAGGTACTGGCATATGATGTTCACTCCTACAATTATCGCCGCCCCGGCATGGGTGATGTACCACTATTCAACATAGGCACCGAGCAACTGGATACACAACGCTGGCAGCCGGTCATTGATCAATGGGCCGAGAAGCTGGGAAAGATCAGCTTGCCGGGTATTGAAGTCCGGGCCGCGATTAATGAGGTCTTTTATGGCAGGGGCTATCAGGCCACTTTCGTTGGTAATAATTGCCGGAACACCCTGGTATTGCCAACCGAGGCAAAAAAAGTCTTCATGGATGAGCTAACGGGCAAACCTCGAACTGAGGTCCTGGAAAAACTGCACGCGGAGTTCGAACAGGTCATCAGCGAGCACGTGCAACGCTAAATCACTCCTCGCCAGAGGAAACAGCCCGCAAGCGTTTCGGCATCCCTTGCCTAAACGATTCACAGACAATTGATGCCGGGACTGGCGTTAGTGCGACATTTTGTCACACCTCAAACTACCGCACATCTTTTAAACTAACCTGCTTATTGCCGGTCTGTCCGGCGCCCGTTAAGTCCAAAGATTGCAATGAGTGAGGGAGTTTTCCTCATAAGCAGATATATGACCTACTATGAACGCAGCAGTTTTATTGTTGCCGCAGTGATATCCATTACTGTGCATGCGACGGCTGTCGTTTATCTCGGGCATTACGATACCCTGCTTTCAAACCAACCACAGTCGACTGTCAGTCTTGTGCAGATCAGCCTGGCTCCAGCCAGACCTGCTGCTCAGGAACCCGAACCTGAACCGCCACCAGAACCTGAAACAAGACCCGAGCCGGAACCTCCGCCACCCCCACCACTCAAAAAACCGGTACCCGAGCCCGTGCGGGAGCCGTTGCCTGAACCTGAACCGATCATCGAGCCGGTACCGACAAGCAGTGAAGAGCCGGAAACAACAGAGCCCATCGAAGAACAGGTTGCAACATCATCCTACACCGAAGCACCGGTTAACAAACCGGCACTTGACCAGGTGGCACTGGAAAATGAACGGGAAACTTACCTGCTGCGACTGCTGGCGCATATCGACAGCCACAAGTACTACCCACGCAATGCCAGACGCCGCGGTACGGAAGGCGAGGTACAAATTACCTTTTACCTGCACAAGGACGGCACTATCAGTGACCTGCAGGTCCAGGGTGGCAGCAAGGTGCTGCGTAACGCGGCAAAACAGGCTGTACAAAAGTCCCTGTCCCTGCCAGCACCACCGGAGTCAATGCACTTGCAGGAGCAAATCCGTTTCGGCATGGTCTACCGTCTTGACGGGTAAAACAACCAAAACCCTGATACCGGCAACAACCCACAAGGAAACCACAGACAATGAGCACTTCAATCAACAATGCCGTACAACGACTGAACGACCAGTTGCCACTCAAACTCAGGCAGACAGCACTGCCGCCCGAACTGGCAAACGTACACCGTGTAACCCTGACATCGCTGGCCGAACAGGGACGACCACCGAACCGGGAGGAACTGCATGAATTACTTGCTGGCGGGGATGTCGATGCCGCCCTCACCCGGCTGGCAAGTGACGACCTGGTTGTGCTAAATGCGGCAGGGGACGGTATCGCGGGTGCCTACCCGATGACGACGGAAGACACGCCCCATCACCTCACGGTCAACAAGCAGCCTGTCAACGCCATGTGTGCGTTAGACTCTTTGTCTGTCGGCCCCATGTTCAATGCAGAGGTTGAGATCAGCTCACGCTGCCACGTGACAGGTACGGCAATCACTATTCACATGCAGGGCGAATCCCTGCAAGAAGTCAGTCCCTCTCCGGATGTGCATGTCGGCGTGCGCTGGCAGAGCCCGTCTGCCTGCGCTGCCCACAGCATGTGCCTGGAGATGGTTTATCTGCAGGACCTGCCGACTGCACTTGAATGGCAGGCAGGTGATACCGAAAATACCAGCCTGTTCAGCCTGCAGGACGCCGTTGCGTTCGGCGCCGGGTTCTTCACCCCGTTGCTGCAGGACTGAAAACCTGGCCTACATCATCCCACCGTCGCCATCCCAGATGAAGCTGCCCATTAACAGGTTTGCGTCGACAGGTAGTGTCTTGTCCACAACCCAGGTATCCAGGTTGATCCGGTAGAACACACCGTCATGGCTTGCCGCACTGTAGAAGTATTGCATATCCAG
>DMKK01000277.1 GCA_003454335.1 Gammaproteobacteria bacterium
CAGGGTGATAAGCGGTTCAGTGCTGCCGGTCGAGGAAATGACAATGTCGGCCTCCGCGAGGTGTGCCGGGATCTCGTCCAGTCCGATACCATAACCATTGAATTGTGCCGCCAGGTCATGGGCGCGTGAGACGGTGCGGTTGGCAATGATGATTTTTCCGGTGCCCTGTTCGTGCAAGTGCCGGGCCGTCAGTTCAATGGTTTCACCGGCGCCGATCAGCAGGGCCGTCTGGTCCTCCAGCTTGTCGAATATTTGCCGCGCCAGACTGACGGCGGCAAAGGCGACCGACACCGGGCTGGCACCGATAGCGGTATCGGTGCGTATCTGCTTGGCCACAGAAAAGGTGTGCTGGAACAGCCGGTTTACCAGTGTGTCAAGGCTGTTGGCCTGCAAGGCCAGCTGGTAGCAATCCTTCATCTGCCCCAGTATCTGGGGCTCACCCAGTATCATGGAATCCAGTCCTGCGGCGACTCGCAGGATGTGACGGACGGCCTCGGCCTCATGGTAGTTATATAAGTGTTGCTGCAGGCTGCCGGGATCAAGCTGGTGGAACCGGCACAGCCAGCTGGCGATCGCCTCGGCAGAGGTGTCATTCCGGGTGCAATAGACTTCGGTGCGGTTGCAGGTCGACAGAATGGCGGCCTCATGCATGCCGTCGAGCGCGGTCAGTTCTGCCAGTGCACGGGTAATCTGCTCCGGCGGGAACGCGACTTGCCCGCGAACCTCGACGGGTGCGGTACGGTGGTTGATGCCAAGGACGGTTAAATACATGTCAAATTAAAGGAAATCCCGGGATGATCGCAAAATTCTGCATGGCGGGGTCAGTTAATACAAGTTGGAGTCTGCCGGGGACGAATCCTGAGGCATCCATCAGGGATATACAACTAGCGACTGTAAATACTGTCTTTTTATACAAAGACTCCTGAGCAGGGTATTGAGGAGACTGTTAGAATGGCAGGGATGGAGGACTTGATGACTGGATTGAATAGATTATTTGGCCGTTCCGGGCTTGTTTTGTTGATGGCCGCGTCGCTGGTGTCGTGTGCGGTGTCCGGCAACAGGGCCGAGATGAAGGATGTGGCCGAGGAGCAACCGCTGCCGCAGGCAACAGCTGCCGGAACGACCGGGCAAGCGCTATTGCCCGAGCAGACCCTCACCGATGACCTGATGTTTGACATCCTGCTGGCCGAGATTGCCGGTCAGCGTGGTGCAATGGACACTTCTGTCCCGCATTATCTGCAAGCCGCTGAAAACGCACGGGATCCCCGTGTTGCCGAGCGTGCCGTGCAAATTGCCTCCTATGCCAAGCAATACGACATTGCCGAACGGGCAGCGCGCCGCTGGGTGGAGCTGGCGCCCGATGATATGGAGGCTCACAAGGCATTGACCGTGCTGGCATTGCATCTTGGCGATACAGCGGAAGCGATTACGCAGCTGGATTACCTGATCAGTAATTCTGATGATCCGGAAGAGGGCTATCGCCTGGCAGCGGCCTTGCTGGCGCGCGACGCCAACAAGGATGAAGCCGTTGCAGCCATGGAGAAGCTGGTTGCCCACCATCCCGAAAATCCGCATGCATGGTTGGCATTGAGTCGCATGGCGGTGAATGCAGAGCGACTGGAGGAAGGACTGGATGCGGTAAACAAGGCGCTGGAATTGAGCCCGCAGCTGCCGGCGGCCGTGATTCTGAAGGCGCAGATCCTGGTACGACTGGACCGCAAGGCAGAAGCAACGCGGGTACTGGATGCCGCGGTCAGCGCGCATCCGGAAAATACCATGCTGCATTTTGCCTATGGCCGTATGTTGCTGGATGGTGATGACCTGGACGGGGCCAGAAAACAGTTTGGCAAGGTGGTTGAGCTGGAGCCGGATAATGCCGAGGGGCTGTATTCACTGGCACTGCTGGAGCTGGAAACAAAGCAGTACAAGGCCGGTGAGAAGCATCTGCAGCAACTGTTGCAACTGCGACCGGACGAACAGAATGCCTATTATTACCTTGGTTATTCTGCCCTTGAGCAGGGTGATGATGCGGCTGCGCTGCAGTGGTATCGCAAGGTCGAAGAGGGGGATTACTGGAGCCAGTCGCAGCTGCGTATTGCAGAAATCCTGCTCAGGCAGGGCAAGGTAGACGCCATGCAGAATCACATGCTGTTGCTGCGACAGAAAAACCCGGATCAAAGCGTGACCTTTTTCCTGATTGAAGGCCAGGTATTCACTGATGCGGGCATGCATGAGGCGGCTTTCAACCTCTACGGGGCTGCGCTGGAAACCAGCCCGGATAACGAGGAGTTGCTCTATGCCCATTCCCTGGCCGCGGAGAAACTGGGCAAACTCGATATCGCTGAAAGGGATATGCGCCGAATCCTCAAGAATGATCCGGAGAATACGCGTACCCTGAATGCGCTCGGTTACACGCTGGCAGATCGCACCACTCGCTACGAAGAGGCGTTGGTTTATATTAAGAAGGCCTATGAACAGGAACCGAACGACCCGGCCATTATCGATAGCCTGGGTTGGGTGCACTACCGCCTGGGTAACCTGGATGAGGCCCGCAGCCTTCTGCAACGGGCCTGGGATATAACCGGGAACAGCGAGATCGGCGCACACCTGGGTGAAGTCATGTGGGCCCAGGGAGACCGTGAAGGTGCACGCCGGATCTGGGAAGTCTCGCTCAAGGCTGAGCCTGAAAACCCTATGCTTTTGAAGGTTATTGACCGCTACAATCCATGAGATTTCTTGCGGGTTTGCTGACGGTGCTGTTAATGGCCGGATGTGCAACCACACCTGCACCCAGGAGCAGCCAGTCCGCTGCCGCGATTACTGCCTGGCAACTCAATGGCCGTGTGTCCCTCACGCGTGGTGAGGAAGGCTGGCATGCCGGCCTGTACTGGCAGGAACAGATTGACACGTTTTACTTAAAGATCTCTGGCCCACTGGGACAGGGTGGCTTTCAGCTAAACGGTGATGCCAGGGGCGTTGTACTGGTGGATGCTGACGGGCAAACCTTCACGGCACCGGACGCGGATGCATTGCTGGTGCAGGTGACTGGCTGGCAATTACCGGTCAGGGGGTTGCGCTACTGGATCAGGGGCTTGCCGGAACCGGCAACCGGCAAGGCACAGCTGACCCGGGATGAAGCAGGTCAGTTGTTGCGTCTGGAACAATCCGGGTGGATTGTAAAATACCAGCGTTATCAGTATGTTGGTGATGTTTTGTTGCCTGATAAGCTGCAGTTGCTCCATGATGATATTTCCGTGCGTATTGTTGTCGATCAGTGGGAACTGGGTGATGTTGCAGTGCGCTTGCCGTGAAGACCGCTAATGTTCCTGCCACGGCCAGTGGTCCCTGGCCGGCACCCGCCAAGCTCAATTTGCTGCTGCATATCACCGGGCAGCGTGACGATGGCTACCATGAGTTGCAGACACTGTTCCAGTTTCTGACCTTTGGTGACTGGCTTTATTTTGATCTGCGGACGGACGGCGAGGTGCGGCTGGCCGGGGAACCGGCCGGGGTGCCGGCAGCCGCCGATTTGTGCGTGCGTGC
>DMKK01000094.1 GCA_003454335.1 Gammaproteobacteria bacterium
GAGGGGTTCGCCAGCCTTCACGGCCAATGCCGATAGGATGCGTAATTAGCCTGGGTGGTTCATCCGCACCGGGCAGGGGATAGTAAAAGAGTCGCATTGCGGCTAGGTTCAGAACCAGGCCCTCTCGCGGTGCATCCGGAAGCACGAACTGTGTGGGCAGTACCACCTGGGTGCCCTCGCCGGGCAGCCACGGATCCATGCCGGGATTTGCGGCAACTATTTCCTCGTAACCCAGGTCGTAGCGACGCGCAATATCGGACAGTGTATCCTCATGGCGTGCGGTAGCAATCTGAACCATGCCCACGACATCGGTTCCTTCAGGCGGTAACAGAAACCTGTCGCTGGGGGTGGTCGGCGGCGCAGACCTTGTCGAGGACGAACGCCAGTCTGAAAAGGTGCTACAACCGGACAGGTAAATGCTGACGCAGAGAAGCGCGCTCCAGGCGAGCCATGCAGAGCCGTTGCGAGGTGGTATTGAAGGATTCATCGTGCCAAGGTTGGATTGTACGACGCTGCGCGTCAAGTGGCTGTCACCCGGGGCCAGGACAAACAGGCATTACCGTCAATATATTGGCAGACATCCGTGCTGACCTATACTGATCACTCACCATGTACTGTCACTGTAAGCCTGCGCCGGTGTCCAGCGGTGCGATGCTCCCACAGGTATACACCCTGCCAGGTACCAAGATCACACTGTCCGTTACTGACCGGCAGTGTCAGATCGGAGCCGGAAATAATGGTCCTGATGTGCGCAGGCATATCATCCGGGCCTTCAGCAGTATGTTCGAAGACCGGATCACCGTCTTGCACCAACCGCGCCATGTAACGGTCCAGGTCACTACGCACATCGGGGTCAGCATTCTCGCACAATACCAGTGAGGCACTGGTATGCTGCAGAAATACATGACACACACCTGTGCGCACTCCGGATGAGCACACTTGTTCCTGTATGTCCGCAGTAATTGAAGTCGTACCACGTCCGTGTGTCGCGAATGTCAGCTTACTTTGAGAAATCATAATTGTTACCTCACTCCATTTTGCACAATTGCGGGCATGTATTCGCACGATCCAGGCAGGTACTGTACGCTTCGTTTGGAACTACGTGACCAAATCGTGACACACGCCAGTCGTCGCATGCTCATCCAGGTTTCTTCCAGGCACGTTTACCCGCATGCGGTGCACATATATTGTTGATTCAACAGGAAATTCCTGGCAGGAGAAAAAAGAATGCGATGGCAGCAGGTATTACCACAATTGGCCAACCTCGAGGATCCGGCCGCGCAGGAATTGTTTTCCCAGGCCCAGGAGGTCTCCCTGCCGGCAAACAGCATCGTATTTCACCAGGGTGATCCGTGCAGCAACTATTTGCTGGTCCTGGAGGGTAGCGTAAAGGTCCTGACGCGCGCTGAAAACGGGCGTGAAATCGTACTCTACCGGCTGGCAGCCGGTGACTCCTGTGTGCTCACCACCTCCTGTTTATTCGGCAACGTACCTTACCCTGCAGAAGGCTCGACAGAAACAGCGGTCACGGCACTGTCAATTCCGGCCAGGGCGTTCAAAAAGGCGATACAGCAATCCGATGCATTTCGTACCCTGGTGTTCCAGACCTTTACTGCACACCTTGCCAGTGTAATCACGCTGGTAGAGGAGGTTGCTTTTGGTCGACTCAGCAGCCGCCTGGCACGTTATCTAGTCAAGCAAGCGGAATCCGGCACCCGGATAAACATCACCCACCAGGCACTGGCAACCGAACTGGGCAGTGCGCGCGAAGTTATCAGTCGGCAACTGAAGGAGTTTGAAGGAAGCGGCCTGGTAACGTTGCAGCGCGGCAGCATACAGCTGCAGAACATGGATGCACTGAAACAACTGGCTGGCGTGTGACAAAGTCACTGACGTCACCCTGATAACTGCCTACACTCTCCGTCAACATATTAATCGTACTGAAGGAGAAACAACCATGTGTAATGTAGGCGGAATTGACAGAATACTTCGCATCATCGTCGGTCTGGCCCTGATCAGCCTGGTCTTTGTTGGACCACAGGTCGTATGGGGATGGGTAGGCGTCGTGCCATTGCTGACCGGACTGTTCAAGTTCTGCCCTGCGTACACCTTGCTCGGCATCAAGACCTGCCCAACCAGTTCAAACAGCTAAACCCGTTTCAGGAAAGTACTTGCCCAGGGACGGGCACCATCAAGGAAGTACTTGCCCAGGGACGGGCATCTTATTCTTGCTTGCCCGGACAGACAGTGGTCTGTTCGTAATTAGCGGATCCGCTTGTCTGTCACCCGTAAACATGCAACACCGGCTATTTCTCCGCCACCAGGAAACAGACCCAGCTGGGGTCTGCCTGACCGACGGTGGCCGGCGAATATTTTCCATTGCCCTCACCCGTTTCCTCGTCCGTCCCTTCCCAGTAGACCTGCACGCGTGAAAACCCGGCCTCGATCAACAGTTCCTGCAATTCCGGCAATGTCCATAAACGCCATTCGTAGGTAAACGCCTTTTTGAGTTTCGAGCCGTCCGGAAACCCGAAATGTATATGGCAAACTATATCGCCATTGATCGGGTTATAGTGCGCATGCTCCCAGATATACTTGAAACCCTTGTGCTTGCTTTTTTCCCTCATTTCACGGAAGGACTCGTAACCGCCAAAGGCATCCATGAACAGGACACCATCATCCGCCAGCCCCTCATACACCCTGCGGAAGTAACCGCCCAGTTTTTCCCGCGTCTTGAATATCTGGTAGCTGAAATTCATGGCCAGGATAATATCAACGGGCTCCGGGGTGGTGACCTTGCAGACATCTTCCTGCACCAGGCTGACCCGCATACGGGCATCTGATTTCAGGGATGACAGGTTGTGTTCACGGCCCCACTTGAGCACATCCGCATCGATATCAACACCAATAGCCGTGTTGTCCTGCTGGCGCCTGGCCCATTCACAACACACGCCTGCCGTGCCGCAAAAGTCTTCCCGCAGATGCCGTGCCCGCCGCTTGCGCAGTTTGCGGAAGGTCTTGTTCACAAACTTGTATTCCGAAGAAACACACTGCACGGATTTTTCATACAGCACATGCCGGTCAGCAAGCTCGGCCATGGTTTGCTTTCCCTTCCTGCTGCGCTCCTTGATATTCTTCGGCTTCATAGTCAGTACCTGTCAGTTTGGAATCGTCTTTCATTTTCAAAGCAGCACGACCGCCCGCCCCACCGGCTACAGTCGAATATCTGCATGGTACCTGTACGCAGTAAATGTCGCCAGAACCACCAGCGCCATGGCTGCAGTCACCGGACTGTGTTTCGCCACCGGTCCGGCATACAGGTATACTTTATTTTCCAGTTACAATCATGGGCATTTCAATTCATGAACCTAGACAGAGTAACGACGGGCAGGAATGTCCCTGAAGATATAAACGTCATCATCGAGGTGCCGGCACACAGTGACCCGGTGAAATACGAGGTCGACAAGGAGACCGGCGCCATGTTCGTGGACCGGTTCATGAACACGGCCATGCACTACCCGTGCAATTACGGCTACATACCCCACACACTTTCCCTGGATGACGATCCCGTGGACGTACTGGTAATCACTCCCATACCACTGGTCAGCGGGGCGGTGATTCGCTCTCGTCCCATCAGCATGATGCAGATGACGGACGAATCCGGCCCGGATGCCAAGATCCTCGCAGTTCCGATTGATCAACTCTCCACACAGTACCGTCACATTCAGACCATGCAGGACCTGCCGCAGCAGTTACTCGATCAAATTTCGCATTTTTTCGCACACTACAAAGACCTCGAAGCCAACAAATGGGTCAAGGTCGCTGGCTGGGAAGACCGCGACGCTGCGCACCAGGAGATCCTCTCCAGTATCGAGCGTTACAATAATGCCCCGGTGAAGCCCTGCTTCTAGGAGCCTGCTGAAGCCCGGTAAATGAGCTGCTACTGCAGCTGATAGCAAACGGGAAACCATCCTGCCGCCCATCAGGAACGGAAATTAATCAAGTAAATTCCGCACGTTAGACACATGCAACCATCCCTATAAACATATGGTTGAACATATATATGGATTAGCATATATTCATAACCATGCAAATCGACACCGAATCCCTGTTTCGCATGTGTGCCGACACCACCCGACTGCGCGTGCTGATGCTACTGCAGCAGGAAGGCGAGTTATGCGTATGCGAGCTCACCCATGCACTGGATCTGTCCCAACCGAAGATCTCGCGCCACCTGGCACACCTGCGCGATAGCGAGTTGCTGCAGGCACGCCGCAACGGCCAGTGGGTCTACTACCGCATCAACCCGACCCTGCCCGACTGGGCACAGGCAATCCTGCAGCACACGCTGGCGGGCAACGCACAGGTAGAACCGTTTCGCAGCGATCACCGGGTGTTGAAACAGATGCCTAACCGGCCCGGCGCTGCTTGTTGCGCCTGACGCCATACATTCCGGAGACCCATAATGAGCCGTTTACACGTACACATTTCCGTCGACGATATTGAGAAAAACGTTCATTTCTATTCCGCCTTGTTCGGCAGCCAGCCAAGCGTGGAAAAAACCGACTATGCAAAATGGGATCTGTCTGAACCGGCGGTCAACTTTGCGATTTCGAAACGCGGGGTAAAACGGGGGCTGGATCATGTCGGAATCCAGGCAAACAGTGACGCGGAGCTGGCTGTAATCCAGTCACGCCTTGAGCAGGCCGGCATTAGCGGCGCAGAACAGCGCGATGCAGCCTGCTGCTATGCACGTTCCAACAAGTACTGGACGCAGGACCCGCAGGGTATCGCCTGGGAAACCTTCCATTCACTGGACACGATGCCGACCTTCAATAATGGCGATGAAGAGCCT
>DMKK01000206.1 GCA_003454335.1 Gammaproteobacteria bacterium
TCGTCCAGGAACAGGGTGCCGCCATGGGCCTGTTCGAACAGCCCGGCGTGCTCCCCCACACTGCCCGTGAAGGAACCGCGCGCATGGCCAAACACCTCGGACTCAAACAAGGTATCCGTCAGCACGGTGCAGTCCACAGTCAGAAACGGCTGCTCGCTGCGCACTGAATTTTGATGGATAAAATTGGCGGCCAGTTCCTTGCCGGTACCGGTCTCTCCCTGCAATAGCACCGGCGCCTGTGCGGCCGCCACCATCTTCAACTGGTCCATGCAGGCCATGAACGGTTGTGTCTTGCCAACCATGCGCCGGCCGTTGAGGCGACGCTCATCAGGTGTCGAGATTTCCTGAATCAGCTCCCCCATATACAGTTCCCCGTTGTCGCCGCGCAAAGGAAAGGCCGAGACCCGCACCTGGCACATGCGGTGGTTCGCATCGTAGTGAACATGCAGGCAGGAGTCCTGCTTGCCGATTTCAAACAGGTTCTCATGCGGGCAGTCCTCGCCGGACTCGTGGCAGGGTGCGTCGCTATTGTGGCTGATCTTGTAGCACGGCTGTCCGATCGCCTCCTCCTGGCTGACCCCGAAAGATTTTTCATAGGCAAGATTGACGGCCATAACCCGGTATTCACTGTCAATCACCACAAACGGCTCTTGATGGCTGTCGACCAGTGACTGCAGGTCAATATTTGATGTTTTTTTGGTCGTGTCTAGCATTTAGTACGCCCCCCTATAATTCCCGATTGTAACGGTTTTTACTTATGACACCGTAACGGCATTCACTTATGACATAAATGTCACGAACCTGTCATGTTTCGACATAGTGAACTGACATAATTGTCGTGTCGTTGATCTACATCATGAACAATGGATCCCGCCAAACAATTGTTTGCCCGGCAATTCCTTTTTATGAGCCTCTTTGGCATGAGACTTGCCCTAATTCCTGCAAAAAGCAAATCTGGCTCCCTGAACTCTTCGGGGATGTTCAGACCATTTCCGGCTCCGGGTGCACTTACGAGGTATCCGAACCGATTACCATGGGGCGATCCTCCCATCTCGCCTCTTTTTTTTGCCCGAAAGGAGCCCCCTGTCTATACAACGCGGCCCGGACCGGCCCTCCCCGATAGAACCAGGCCCGGTTACAAGTTGGGATGAACGCCCGGGGATAGTATGATTCGTGGACTAACCTCATGAGATTTACCCCTATTCCCCTATCAGGACTGATCAGGCAGTGATTGAAACTGGCAATAACAACATGCTCGAAGCCCATGCGCTGGAATGCATCCGCGATGATCGCACCCTGTTCAGCGGCCTGGCGTTCCGGCTTGAACGCGGGCAGGCGCTGATACTGGAAGGTCGCAACGGCAGCGGCAAGACCTCATTGCTGCGTATTTTGTGCGGCATTCGGCTTGCGGATGCCGGGACTGTGACCTGGGACGGAACGGATATCGGCAAGCTGGGGCCGGATTACCACGTGCACACAGCCTATGTCGGTCACCGCGACGGTATCAAGCTTGACCTGACTCCACTGGAAAACCTCGCCATGGCTCGGGCGCTGGGCAAACCGAATGACACCACGCTCGAGGCGGCCCTGGAGAAAGTAGATCTGTACGGATTCGAGGATGTACTGACGCGCAACCTGTCCGCCGGTCAGCAGCGGCGCCTGGCGCTGGCACGGCTGCTGGTCACTGACACCGTCCTGTGGATACTGGACGAACCGTTCACCTCGCTCGATGTCCATGGCATCCAGGTCATCGAGGAACTGCTGGACCAGCACACCTCCAGTGGCGGCATGCTGGCCGTGACTTCGCATCATGCCGTCAACCTCGCCAGCACCACCATTCAACGCATCAACCTGTCCGACCTGGCCGCATGACATCCGATTCCCTGCCACGCGCCTTTACCCTGCTGCTGAAGCGTGATCTGACACTGGCTGTCCGGCATCGGGCTGAGATACTCAACCCCTTGCTGTTCTTCGTGCTGGTCACCAGCCTGTTCCCGCTCGGCATCGGCGCCGATCCAAAACTGCTGCAGGCGGTCGGTCCGGGTATCATCTGGGTCGCTGCACTGCTCGCTGCCCTGCTGTCGCTGGAGGGCATTTTCCGCTCCGATTTCGAGGACGGCACACTGGAGCAGTTCCTGCTCAGCTCACACCCGGTATCGGTGCTGGTAATCGCCAAGGTGCTGGCCCACTGGCTGATTACCGGCCTGCCGCTACTGGTCATTTCACCGCTGCTCGGTGTGCTGCTGGGACTGCCGGGCGATGCCATCATTATATTGCTGATCACGCTGGCTCTGGGCACGCCGGTGCTGAGCCTGATCGGCGCCGTGGGCGTGGCCCTCACGGTGGGACTGCGCAAGGGGGGGATGATACTGTCCCTGCTCGTGTTACCATTGTACGTTCCATTATTGATATTTGCGGCCAATGCCGTGGATACCGCCGCCGCAGGTCTGCCGGTGACTGCCCATTTATCGCTGATCAGCGCATTACTGGTGCTGTCGCTGAGCCTGTCACCACTGGCAACTGCCGCGGCCCTGCGTATAAGCTTGAGTTGATATGTTCAATAATTTTTTTCACAAAATGGCCTCGCCGAGATATTTCTACAACATCTCCGGGCAGCTGATCCCGTGGCTCGCGGCGGCCTGTATGGCGCTGTTCCTGGCCGGACTCTACTACGGCCTGGTCAAGGCACCGCCGGATTACCAGCAGGGCGACAGCTACCGCATCATGTTCATCCACGTGCCGGCCGCATGGATGTCGATGTTCATCTACGTGGTCATGGCCGTCGCCGGCGCCATCGGGCTGATCTGGCACATCAAACTGGCAGAGGTCATGGCCATCAGCAGCGCCTCCATCGGGGCCTCGTTCACGTTCCTCGCACTGGTCACCGGTTCCATCTGGGGCAAACCGATGTGGGGCACCTGGTGGGTGTGGGATGCACGCCTGACGTCTGAACTGATCCTGCTGTTCCTGTACCTGGGCGTGATTGCACTCTACAACGCCATCGACGACAAGCGCACCGCGGCACGTGCCGTGGCCATCCTTGCACTGGTCGGTGTCGTGAACATCCCCATCATTCACTACTCGGTCGAATGGTGGAATACCCTGCACCAGGGCCCGACAGTCACCAAACTCGATAAACCATCCATCCATCTCAGCATGCTGATACCACTGCTGCTGATGGCGTTCGCCTTCAAGCTCTACTATGCCTTCGTGGTGCTGATGCGCGCACGCTGCGAGGTGCTGGAACGTGAACGCCATACCGGCTGGGTCAGGGAACTCGCGGAGACAAAATGAGTCTGAATGAATTCTTTCACATGGGTGGCTATGCGTTCTACGTGTGGACATCCTATGGCCTTGCATTAATCGTGCTGCTGCTCAACGTAATCGGGCCGCTGCGGCAGCGAAAAAAGCTGCTAAATGACATTGCCCGTACCAACAGGCGGGCACGGAGAAACACCCCATGACACCGAAACGCAAAAAACGCCTGCTGCTCATCGCCCTGATGGTTGCCGGTGTCGGTATCGCCGCCGGCTTTGCACTCAAGGCCTTCAACGAGAACCTGATGTTCTTCTATACGCCGTCCGACATCGTTGCTGGCAAGGCACCGGTTGATCACCCCATCCGCGCCGGTGGACTGGTCACCACCGGCAGCGTGAAACGCCAGGCCGACGGCCTGACCGTACGCTTTGACATCACCGACAATGCCGAGACCGTCACCATCCAGTACACCGGCATCCTGCCGGACCTGTTCCGCGAGGGCCAGGGCATCGTGGCGCTGGGAGAACTCGGCAAGGACCAGATGTTTGTCGCCAGCGAGGTGCTGGCCAAGCATGATGAGAATTACATGCCGCCGGAAGTGGCGGATGCACTCCAGGCCACGCACGAGGCCGGAGTCAAGGGTGCGGCGGATACGGTAAAATAGTTAGTATTTATTAACGTCGTATTGTTGGGTTCGGTCGCTCTCGCACATCCATGTGCTCCGCGACACTCGGACATCCTGTCCAGCGTCGCTATGCTACTTAACCCAAACTCACAGGCAATTCTTTAAATTTGGACGGGATGAAACATGACACCTGAACTCGGTAATTTCGCACTCATCCTGAGCCTGTGCCTGTCACTGGTACTGGCCACCTTTCCACTGATCGGCAGTATCAACAACACCCCCGGTTGGGTTGCGCTGGCCAAACCGGCCGCCTGGGGACAGTTTTTTTTCGTCTCTATCTCGTTCGCGGCACTGGTGAGTGCTTTTATAAGCAATGATTTTTCCGTGCTCTACGTGGCGCAGAACGGCAACACCCAGCTACCGCTGATATACAAAATCTCCGCGGTGTGGGGGGCTCACGAGGGATCACTGCTGCTATGGGCGCTGATCCTGAGCGGCTGGACGGTAGCCGTTGCCCTGTTCAGCCGCGCCCTGCCCCCGGAAATCGTGGCGCGGGTGCTGGCAGTGATGGGCATGGTCAGCATCGGTTTCCTGTCGTTCCTGCTGTTCACCTCCAACCCGTTCGACCGGGTCTTTCCGGTGCCGCTGGAAGGCGGTGACCTGAATCCCCTGCTGCAAGACTTTGGACTGGCCGTGCATCCGCCCATGCTCTACATGGGTTATGTCGGCCTCTCCGTTGCCTTCAGTTTTGCCCTTGCCGCCCTGATCGGCGGCAAACTGGATGCTTCCTGGGCACGCTGGTCGCGGCCCTGGACCCTGGTCGCCTGGGTGTTCCTGACCCTCGGCATCGTCCTGGGCAGCTGGTGGGCCTATTACGAACTGGGCTGGGGCGGCTGGTGGTTCTGGGACCCGGTTGAAAACGCCTCGTTCATGCCCTGGCTGGTGGCCACGGCACTCATCCATTCCCTGGCCGTCACCGAGAAACGCGGCGCCTTCAAACGCTGGACGGTACTGCTGGCACTGTTGGCGTTCTCGCTCAGCCTGCTCGGCACCTTCCTGGTACGTTCCGGCGTACTCACCTCGGTACATTCGTTTGCCGCTGACCCGGCGCGCGGCCTGTTCATCCTGGTGTTCCTGTGCATCGTTATCGGCGGTTCACTGACTGTATATGCCTGGCGCGCACCCGAGGTCACCAGCGGCGGCAAATTTGATCTGCTCTGCCGCGAGACCCTGCTGCTGGGGAATAACCTGCTGCTGGTCGTCATCACCGCGTTCATTCTGCTGGGCACACTGGCGCCGCTGATTTACGACGCCATGGGCTGGGGCAAGATCTCCGTCGGCTTTCCCTGGTTCACCACCATGTTCGTCATCTTCACACCCTTCCTGATCATCATCATGGGACTGGGACCACTGGCGCGCTGGAAAAAACAGGACCCCGGCGACCTTGCCCGGCAACTGCGGATCGCGCTGCTGCTGAGTCTTGCTGCCGGGGTACTGCTGGCGCTGCCCATATTCCATGAGGGGAATATCTGGGGAGGTCTCGCCGTGATGCTGTCGGTGTGGCTGCTGTCCTCGCTGGTGCTCAGCCTGCGGCAGCGCTGGCGCTACCGCAAGGGCATCACCGGCATCCTGAAAGATATTGGTTCACGCGGCAGCGGCAGCTACTACGGCATGGTCATTGCTCACCTCGGTGTGGCCGTCTTTATTATCGGAGTGACCTTCGTCACCCAGTTTGATGTAGAACAGGACATCCGCATGTCACCCGGACAGACGGTCGAACTGGCGGGACACACCTTCCGCTTCGATGGCGCCAGGGCCATACAGGGACCGAACTACCGTGCCGACCAGGGCACGATTCGGGTATTCAATAAAGATGGAAAGGAAGTCGCCATCCTGAGCCCCGAGAAACGCACCTATCTGGTACAGACCCGGCCGATGACCGAGGCAGGTATCGATCCCGGCTTCACCCGCGATATCTATGTATCACTGGGAGAAACTCTGGGCAACGGTGACTGGAGCCTGCGGCTGTATTTCAAACCCCTGGTACGCTGGATCTGGCTTGGTGGTATCCTCATGGGCATAGGCGGACTGCTGGCAGCATCTGACCGGCGCTACCGTATGGCCATGGCACGCAAGACCGTGCCGGCGCGGGCTGCCGCAAAGCGGCTTGCTGCGGAGGGCGGATCCTGATGACACGCTACCTGCGCTACCTTGTTCCGCTGGCCATCTTTTTCGTACTGGTGGCATTTCTCTACCGCGGCCTGAGTCTCGACCCCAAACGGGTACCCTCCCCGCTGGTCGGCAAGCCCATGCCGGAATTCTCGTTGCCACGTTTACAGGATCCCGCTGCAACGCTCAGCGACACCGACCTCAAGGGCAAGGTTTCCATCCTGAACATCTGGGCAACCTGGTGCGTTTCCTGTCGCGCAGAACACGAAGTGTTATTGCTGCTGGCAAAGACCGACAAGGTCGGCATCTATGGTCTGAATTACAAGGACGAACGCGCCAAGGCAAAACAGTGGCTGCTGCAACTCGGCGACCCCTACGTCGCAAATGCCTTTGATGCCGATGGCCGTACCGGTATTAACTGGGGTGTTTACGGCGCACCGGAAACCTTTATCATGGACCGACAGGGGATCATCCGGCACAAGCATATCGGCCCGCTCACCGTCGACGCCCTGAACAATGAAATTTTGCCCCTAATCGCGAACCTGCAATCCACCCCATGAT
>DMKK01000105.1 GCA_003454335.1 Gammaproteobacteria bacterium
CGCCGTAGCTGTGAGTACTCCGGCTACTGCGGCAGCTATGGATGTTCTTCCGGGGCCAAGGGCGGTGCGCGGGCAGCGTTGCTGGATCGGGCGGTGGCCACGGGCCGCTGTGAAATCCGGCCGCGTGCCAAGGTCTACAAGCTGACCAGTAATGCCAAAGGAAAAGTTGTTGCCGCAGAATACTTTGATGCAAACGACAAACAAGAACAGCTTACTGCAAAGATCTTCGTGGTTGCCTGTCAGGCCATTGAAACCAGCCGTCTGCTGTTGAGTTCTACCGGCCCGAAGCATCCCAACGGCCTGGCCAACCGTTACGGGCAGGTTGGCAGGAACCTGCTGTTTTCCGCCGGCGGCTCGGGTACTGGTGATTTTGTGTATGCCGGTATGAACGACCGGGATACCGCCGCCATGAAGACCCGTGGCCCGTTCGTTAACCGTGGTTTGCAGGACTGGTATACCATCGATGACAAGGCATTTGGTGGCCGTGCCAAGGGCGGCACACTGGAATTTCTGTTGCGGCATCCCAACCCCATCGGCAAGGCTATGTCGGCCAAACGGGATGATGATGACCGGCTGGTGTGGGGGCGTCCTTTACAAAAACAGCTGCAATCCCTGTTTACGGATGCACAGTACCTGCGTTACGAAATATTTTGCGACTGGCTGCCCACGGATAATTGTTTTGTCGACCTGGATAGCAATGTTCGTGACCAGTGGCAGACGCCGGTTGCCAGCGTCCGCATTGGCTACCATGAGCATGATCTGAAAGTGGGGCGGTATATCAACGAACATGCCATCAGGGTGCTGGATAAGATGGGGGCGCGGAATGTCCGCTCCAGTATCAGTGGTTCACCCCCCCAGAACCTGGTTGCCGGTGGCTGCCGCTTCGGTAAAGACCCTGAAACATCGGTGCTGGATGGCGACTGCCGTGCCCATGACGTGGAGAATCTCTTTGTGACCGATGGCAGTTTTATGCCCACCGGCGGCAGCGTGCCGTATACCTGGACGATTTATGCCAATGCCTTCCGGGTAGCCGATATTATTAAAGGGTAGGGGCAACCTCTTTCGACCGGAAGGCCGGTGGTTCAGAAATCAGACCGGTAGCCAATGTTAAAGTAATAACTGCGATCTTTTGTCGAACCGTCAACAATTTCACGATCCGAGTATTCACCCCCGAGCTCGGCCTCAAGGCGTAATTTGCGCATGGCCTGGTAGCTCAGCCGCAGCGAGGGTCGGTAAATCATCTGGTCCGTGTCGTCATCCCTGTTTTTGCGGTAGTCGGCCCTGAACCGGGGGTTAATCCTCAACTTCCTGTTAAAGGGATAACGCATATTAAAAGTTAGCGACGTTATTCCTCTATCATCGGTGTCGGCATAGCGCAGTCCGAGTATCGTAATATCACCGGTTTTAATCAGATTGCTTCCGATTAGCTGCAGGTTATAGAAATAGTCAGTTCCGGTCCCCACCGTTGCCTCGACATCGCCCGACTCATCGGTATCTGACAGGTTCGTTACCGTAACATCGCCACTGATTTGCAGCTTTTCATGCAATGGTCGCGAAACTCCCAGTGTCACGAGCTTGCTGGTCGGGGTACGATCGCGCGCCAGATCAAATATTTCACTGTCAGAAAAGTTGTCCTGCAGATCATCGAGCGAATCGACACCCTGTCCTGTCAGGGCATTTCTGGTTGTGAGGATAGGGCTGTTTCTGTAATCCAGGGTCAGGTTGATGGTGGTCTTGTCAGGCAATATCCAGTTCCCGAGGAACTGCCCGATATTCAGTTCATTGTAATGGATGTCATAATCAATCAGACTGAAAAAAGAAAGGCTGGGGTTAAAATATCTGAGTTCACCACCGATGGCACGACGATCCGTCAGTCCTTCCATGCGCTGTTCGATAGCAAATATATTGGCATCCCAGCCCTTGGCAAATCCATCGGCCGCCAGGGTCAGCCCGTAGAAATATCTGTCCGTCTCAGGGCTATCCGTCGAGGATTCAACCGGATAACCGCCGACTGCACTAACAGAGAATTTCTTTCCCAGCGGGAAACCCAGTAGCAGTCCATCAAAACGCCCCAGCACCCCACCCGAGCTGCGTGACTGTCTGCCAAGGCGCATGGATAATTCGTGTTTCGTGTTCTGCGCGTCAAAGTACATGGAACTCACGGTTGTATCACTGTTGACCCCGTCATCCAGAAAATCGTGGAGATATCCGCCGGTAAATCGTGCCCGGATATCATAGTCGTCGCTCCGTCGGCGGGCCGTCATATCCATGTTGGTGTCCAGTGATGACTGGGTCACCGTTGTTACCTCATCATCTTCATCGAGACCTGTCGTGCTTTCGTCGCGACGGTAGAATTGTGAAAGTCCGCCAAACACATTCCAGCCTGATGCCTGCTGGCTGCTGCGTGCCTGGGGTGTCCGGAGTTTTTCCCGGGGCTCTTTCCTTGCTGTCACCAGGGCCACTAGTCGCTGCCTGACACGTTCTGCACCCTCGCCATCCGGATAACGTTCGAGATACTTTCTATAGACCAGTTTGGCCTGTGCCTGCTGGGCCTTGCGTTCCCGGGCCAGGCCCAGGAATTCCAGGGCATCCTGGCTGTACCGGTTTTCGGCAGACAGCGAAACCTTGGTATAAATCCGGATTGCCCCGGAATAGTCCTCCGCCGTCATCTTCTGTCGGGCCTCTTCCATCAATGCGTCTAAGCGCTCTGCCGAAATTGCGGCAGACCTGTGTTGCTGCGGGGGTAAATTACGTTGGCTTTCCGGTTTTGCCTTTGTTACGGCCGGTTTCACCCTGGCATCCGTATCCGCCGCTCCGGCGGCAGCTGCTGTAAGGGAGGTACCGACAAGCATTGTTTCGCCCGATTGCATTCTTTCATTGGTTGACACCTTCGCAACCCATGCATGGGGGTAATGTCTTATCAATTTATTCATGGTGGCGTTTGCATCAGCGCTGCTTTTGAAAAAACCGAGTCGTAACCGGTGCCACGTCTTTCCGTTTTTATCAAAAAGTGTGGTGTAAAGGCGATAAGTTTTGAATTCCTCGAGCCTGGGCAGGTTTTCGAGAATAAAAGGCTGGATTGATGAAGCCAGATTGACCACGTAAGGGAACGAAAGTGTCGCACCTGTCGCGGGTACGCCTTGACCTCGGGGTGATGCTTCGGTATCGGGTCGGGGGTTTGCTTCAATTCGGGGGCGGGTATCTCTTATATCGTGTTTGCCGGTGTTTGGGTGCTTTATGATGACATCAAGTGTTCTGAAATCAGCAGGATTTGGTATCTCGAATTCCACCTCTTTCTGAAAACGCAAGTTAATTGTTGTATTTCCGAAACCCTGACCTTCGTAGGTCACATCGACCAGCGGAATCCGGCTGTCCGCACTCCACTGTATTGATTCGCGTCCAAGCAGCACATCCGCGGCAGACCCGGGGGAGGGCAGTGGTTCAACAAAGATGCGCAACAGGTCACCGGTACGTTCTGGAGCATGTAACTTGTAACTTACCGGGATATTGAGATGAATATGGATAGTGGATTCATCAACACCATAGGTAATATCCATTCTGTCGAGAACATCTATTGCAGCCTGTGCTGCCGGAGTGGCAAGCAGCCAGCACAGCAGACATAACAGCCGGATATGCATTGCAGGCATGGTGGGCACCCTGTTCATTTTTCATCCGGGTGCGGTGATGGCTGGACAGCTATTGCTGTTGCAGCGTTGCTGAAGGAAACCACGATACTGCGAGAGTCTGTCCCTTGTTGTACCTCGAAATCGACACGGCTGCTGAAAAACAGCGTTAGATACGGACCATCCTCGATATCACCTTCATAGACAACCTCATCGAGCGGCAGGTCGTCATCGTCAAAAGGAACAAGGGTTTCCCGACTGAAAAACGCTTGCCGGTTGTCACGGCTTACATCAAACAGGCTTATTTTGATGCGCAGTTCTTCACCGGATTCATACGGAAAATGCCGGATATAGCGTACCGGCGAGGTCAGACTTATGTAGATAGTCGTGACTTCCTCTCCCTCCTGCACATCCAGTTGATCGAGTATCTTTTTCCTGACGGGTTCGGAACTAACCAGCTGCGCAAGCAGAACAACTGCAAGCGCCAGTAAAATTACAGGACCAGTTTTACTTGCTACTGCCCGCATCCCGTATCTCCGTCAGAAGTTTCCATTCGTGACCCGATGTTCCGGACCTGGCCGGTTTTTCTTGATGGTCGTCATGTTGCTGTCCGTATACATATGGCAGCTGCCCGAACAGTCCCTGAGTTCACTGACGCTGTAGAATGTGTCAGGGTTTTCATATTTCTTGTGTGGGTCCCGTTTGAAATCATTTGCATGACACGCGGCACAATCCGGTACATAGGCGGGTGCTGACCACGTCACTGCCTCGCTGTTGGCTTTGTGACAGGCGGTACAGAGAAGATTGCCGCTGTGGTCTCCCGGATACAGTGGTGATGTATGCCGGAAATCAAGTGGGATCCAGAGATTGGTTGTATGGCATTCGTCACATTGCAGGCTGGTAACAAAATGACCGCCGGGCTTGCCTGTAGCCGTGGTGCCGTTGTGGCAGCTTGAGCACGAGCCTGTCACCAGGTCGTGATTGAAGTTGGCTGG
>DMKK01000283.1:0-9708 GCA_003454335.1 Gammaproteobacteria bacterium
ATCGTTGATTTTTACATCCAGCACCGTGGTCAGGCCACCAAGCCCCTGTGCGCCAATACCAAGGGCATTTACTTTCTCAAAAATCTCCAGGCGCAGTTCTTCCAGCCGGTTTTGCGGTCCGTGTGCCTGCAGTTCGTGCAGGGTGACGGGTTCCAGAATGGCTTCCTTGGCCATCAGCATGGCCTTTTCGGCGGTGCCGCCGATGCCGATACCCAGGATGCCTGGCGGGCACCAGCCGGCGCCCATGGATGGGACCTGTTGCAGCACCCATGCAACGATGTCATCGCTGGGATTGAGGATGGCAAAGCGTGATTTGTTTTCCGAACCACCACCCTTGGCAGCGACCGTTATCTCGACCTTGTCACCGGGGACAATATCCGTGTGGATAACGGCGGGGGTGTTGTCACCGGTATTGCGTCGTTCACCGGCCGGGTCACTGACGACAGAACCACGCAGCGGATTATCCGCGTCCAGGTAGGCGCGCCGCACGGCGGCATTGACCATTTCGTCAATACCGGTGTCCGTGTCCCAGCGCACCTTCATACCCACCTTCAGGAAAACATTTACGATGCCCGTGTCCTGGCAGATGGGCCGGTGGCCCTCGGCGCACATGCGTGAATTAATCAGTATCTGCGCCATGGCATCTTTTGCAGCCGGGGATTCCTCTCGCTGCCAGGCCGCGTGCAGGGCCTTGATAAAATCCGGCGGGTGATAAAAGGAAATGTACTGCAGCGCATCGCAGATGCTGTTGGTGAAATCGTCTTTGGTGATTGTGCTCATGCAGGCCTTGTCAGGGAACCATGGGTGGACGTGTCAGTCCTAATTGTAGCGGTTCTGCCGTCGTGGAGGCAGCCCGACTGCACAATCCGTCAGGGAGAGTATAATCTCTCTCTCGTTATATAGGAGCAAGTAATGCGTTCATTGATTTTTATTATGGCACTGCTGGTTGCATTGCCGGTTGTTGCGGAAAAGGTTGATTTCACTTTACAGGACCTGGATGGCAAGTCCGTCTCCCTGTCAGATTATCGAGGCAAGTGGGTGATTGTTAATTACTGGGCTACCTGGTGTCCCCCCTGCCTGGAAGAGATCCCGGACCTGGTGGATCTCTATGACGAAAACCGGGATAAGATCGTGGTACTCGGTATCGCTTTTGAAGATGTCAACAAGGAGTATCTGAAGGAGTTTGTCGACAGTCACATGATTTCCTACCCGATTATGAATACGGAACCGATCCCGGTGACCGAACTGGGTCCGGTGCTGGGCCTGCCGACCACATACATCATCTCGCCTGATGGTGAACGCGTGGCGCGCCAGGAAGGACCGGTGACGCGTGAGGGGGTCGAAAAGTATATTGCCCGCAAGCAACGGGTAAGTGCCAGTATGGAACCGGTGACGCAGGTCCCCGGGGACAGCGGGCAATAACACCCGGTTGCGCCCAGTTTACATAGGGGTAAAGCTATCGTGGCCTGTGCTCGTTTTTATGTCTCCGGCCGCGTGCAAGGCGTGTTTTTCAGGGCCTCGACACGTGACCGGGCCCGGGCGCTGGGACTGACAGGCACGGTCAGCAATTTACCGGATGGACGTGTTGCGGTCACGGCCTGCGGGCCGCCGGCGGCGCTGGATTCATTGCAACAGTGGTTATGGGAAGGGCCCCCGCAGGCGGCGGTCAGTGATGTTCAGCGCGAGGCCGGTCCGGAGGAGCCTGACTTTAGCCGCTTCGAGATTACCTGATCGTGATCCTGGTTCAACCGGATAAAGATAAAAACATTTGCCACGGAATCCACGGAAGACACGGAAAAATAAAATATTTTCTGGAAATATTTTCGTGTCCTTTCGTGGATTCCGTGGCTATTCAAAGATATCTGTCACTCAGCTTGATTTTGTTCAGCAGTCGTTGAGATTGGTTTGAATGTTCTTTAAAGATCTTAAGACAGACCAGCGGCATGGTTGCTGTGTGTTGCTGTTTTTAACGCGGCAGTTTGCCTGGATCTACAAGTGACATTATTACGCAAGCTGTCGGGTGCAGCGTCACTGATAAAAAGCGGGTCATCATGGCGCAGGCTGCTGGCGAGTTTGTAGGCGATGTAGTATTTGTGAATATGGGCAACATATTGCACGGTCTCCCTGCCTATCAGTTTGCTGGCAGCGATTTCAACATTTGAAAACCAGACATTGGGGTCCAGTCCCATGGACTTTGCCTTGTTGCGCATTTTTATTACATTCGTCGGTCCGGCATTGTAAGCGGCCCAGGTGAAAGCCTGGCGATTTTCCGATGTGATTGCCGGGTCACTGAAATAATGGTCCCGGAGAAAGGCCATATATTTGGTGCCGGCATGAATGTTATTCTCCAGACGGCTTATGTTGCGGATACTGACATGGGTGTCACGGGCCGTGGAGGGCATTATTTGCATAATGCCCAGGGCGCCGTGATGGCTCCTTTTTGAATGATCCAGCCCGGATTCCTGGTAGGCCTGCGCAAGCAGTGCCAGGTAATCAAAGCCATATTGCTTGCCGTATTTTTTAAACAGGTCTATTGACTGTGTCAGTTTCTTTAGTTCTTTGCTGGTGGTCGGGTTCTTGATCCACTGGGTATCACTGTAGTAACGCTTGAACAGTATGTTACCCAGCAGGCTGCCTTTTTTGAGTTTGACGGCAAAGGTATTCAGGCTTTTTCTCAATTCAGGGTTGCGCTTGCGGATTGCCCAGCCGATCGGGTTGTCCCGGGATGTTTTCAGGTCTTCATGTACCCGCAGGTTGGGCAATAGCTGTCGCCATAAGCTGGCTTTGTGGTCGTCGATAACGGTGATATCCACTACCCCTGAATCCACCAGTTCCAGGATGTCTTCACTCAGTAATTCTGAATCTGCCTGCACGATCTCGACCGGTGCCAGTCCCTGTGCAGCGAACGTGCGGTTGAGTTGTTCAAGGTGCTGCACATAACTGCTGTTGCTCAGCACGTATACGCGTTTTCCCGAGAGATCCTCGATACGTTCCAGTTTCACCTTGTTTTTATTGCTGACCACCACTTCACTGACCTTGAAGAGGCCACCGGTAGCGAAGTCAACGTGCGCCTGCCGTTGCGGTGTTATGGTAAGAAAAGCGGCGGCAATATCACCCCTGCCTGCATTGAGGGCGGGAATGAGTTGGTCGAAGGGTACGGGCAGGAAGGCTATGTGTACCCTGTTTTCAGGCCGCTTGATGCCCCTGTTCAGGAATTTCTCGTAAGCAAGCAGGTACTCTACCTGGGCACCCCTGGCCTGGCCCTCGTAAAAAAAGAAGTCGGTTCTGCTGTAGGTGACCAGGGCACGGATCTGCTTGCGTTTGCGCATATCGCCAAGATCACCGCTGAAGCGTTCGGTAAGATCGAGAATCTCACGCGTGTGCTCCGGCTGCGCTTCCGTTGCAGGTGTTTCAGTAATAGCTGGCTTGTCGGGGTATGGTTGTTTCAGGGATGGCTGTTCTGGCGGGGGTTCATCCCGGTGACCGCCCAATGTCAGCAGCAACACCAGGCCGGCCGCAAGCAGCACAATAACAAGGGGGCGGAGGTTGTCCTGCATGTGTGGTTTCTCCTCCCGCCTGACCGTATTCAGCAGCCGTTGTGATCGGTTGCAAGACGCCCTGATTGCCGCTTACCTCGCATAGTCGATATTCAGGGGATGTTCCGGTGTGAGAATGGTGTCAGTGGGTGGTTTGCTGTTGTCCGGTTCCGGGTAATCCAGGGTGAAATGCAGGCCACGACTTTCCTTGCGTTGCTGTGCCGAATGGATGATGAGTGCTGCCACCTGGGCGAGATTACGCAGTTCCAGCAAGTCATTGGATACGGTGAAATGACTGTAGTATTCCTGGATTTCCTGCTGCAGCAGGTCGACGCGGCGCCAGGCACGTTGCAGACGCTTGTCTGTTCTGACGATGCCGACATAGTTCCACATGCAGCGTCGCAGTTCATCCCAGTTGTGGCTGACGACCACCTCTTCATCAGAGTCGCGTACTCGTGATTCATCCCACGGTGGTAATGGTGGAGGTGCAGGGGTGTCAGCGAGTGTTGCCGTGATATGTTCACTGGCCGCACGGGCAAACACCAGGCATTCCAGCAGTGAGTTACTGGCCATGCGGTTGGCACCGTGCATCCCGGTGCAGGCGACTTCACCGATGGCATACAGACCGGCAATGTCGGTCTGACCATCGAGGTCGGTCATTACACCGCCGCAGGTGTAATGCGCAGCCGGTACCACCGGTATCGGCTCCAGCGTCATGTCGTAACCGAGTTCACGGCAGCGCGCATAGACATTCGGGAAGTGTTCCCTGATGAAGGGTGCCGGTTTGTGGCTGATATCCAGCAGCACGTATTCCTCACCCAGACGTTTCATTTCATGGTCGATAGCGCGTGCCACGATGTCGCGTGGTGCCAGATTGCCGCGCGTGTCAAAACGTTCCATAAAGGGGGTGCCATCCGGCAACAGCAGCCGGCCGCCTTCGCCGCGCACGGCTTCCGTGACCAGGAATGATTTGGCCTTGGGATGGTACAGACAGGTGGGATGGAACTGGTTGAATTCCATGTTGGCAACCCGGCAACCGGCCCGCCAGGCCATGGCGATGCCGTCACCACTGGAGGTGTCCGGGTTGCTGGTGTACAGGTAGACCTTGCTGGCACCGCCTGTGGCCAGCACCACGTTGCGGGCACTGAGGCCGACGACCGATTGTTGCCTGCGGTTCAGGACGTAGGCACCCAGGCAGCGGTTATCGGCCTGTCCGAGTTTGCTTCCGGTGATCAGATCGATGGCGATATAGTGCTCAAGCAGGGTGATATTATTGCGTTTACGGGCCTCGCCAAGCAGCGTTGTTTCCATGGCACGACCCGTGGCATCAGCGGCATGTAATACCCGTCGGGTGGAATGGCCGCCTTCGCGCGTCAGGTGGAAGTCGTCGTTGTTGCTGCTGGTATCGTTGTCGCGGGTAAACGGTACACCCAGGCCGACCAGCCAGCGGATGGCTTCCGGTCCTCTTTCGATGGTAAAGCGGACGGTCTCCGGGTTATTCAAGCTGGCGCCGGCGTCCAGCGTGTCAGCGATGTGCGACTCAAATGTGTCCGGGGCCTGGGTGACGGCCGAGATACCGCCCTGGGCGTAGAGGGTGCTGCCTTCATCCAGGGAGCTCTTGGCAAGGACAGCGATCTGCACATGGCCGGGGAGTCGCAAGGCGAGACTCAACCCGGCTGCGCCACTGCCAATGATAAGGACATCAAAACTGTTGTCAGCTGCCATGACTTGTCTGTAGGCCCCTCAGGTAATTATTAACATTTTATTGCCGGGTTTGGTCGCTCTTGCACATCCATGTGTCGCGCTACACCTGGACGGCCTGTCGGTAGTTGCCGCGCCCCTTGACCCAACCTACTGCTAACAGATTGATTTGTTGTAGGATGGGTAAAGCGTAGCGTACCCATCAGGTAACTGTAAAATACAGCATTTATGCGGTTGACGGGGCGCTGTATTGTTAGAGGAACCACCTGATTTTTATACATTAACACTGAACTATTCCGGACAGCCAAAGTCTACGTGGATGGTGTCGGGTTGAAGGGAGACAGCCCGGATGGGCGAACGAAGTATTGATCAAGCACTGGTTGAGCAGGTACAGGCGGGTGATAAGCAGGCATTTGATGTCCTTGTACTAAAATACCAGAATAAAATCATACAGTTGGTTAATCGCTACGTCCATGATGCGGATGAGGCAAAGGATGTGGCGCAGGAGGCCTTTATCAAGGCTTACCGGGCGATTGGCCGCTTTCGGGGTGACAGTGCGTTTTATACCTGGCTCTACCGGATTGCGATCAATACTGCGAAGAATTATCTGGTCGCCAGTGGCCGTCGACCACCTCGGAGTGATATTGATGCCCAGGATGCGGAACAATATGAAGGTGCAACAGGTCTCAAGGAATATGCAACACCGGAACGTCTGCTGTTAAAGGATGAAATACAGGAGGCGATTGCCACGGCCATTGATGAGTTGCCGGATGATTTACGCACTGCGATCACCCTGCGTGAGCTGGAAGGTTTGAGTTATGAAGAGATTGCCCAGACCATGGATTGTCCTATCGGGACAGTACGGTCGCGGATTTTCAGGGCAAGGGATGCGATTGATACACGGTTGAAACCATTACTGGACTAGACTTTTGTGAGCTTGTCACCATGACTGAAAAACTACACGAACAGATTTCCGCGCTGGTTGATGATGAACTGGCTGAAGCCGAGCAGGTCTTGCTGATCAAACGGCTGGAAGGCGATGTCACATTACGTAACAGTCTGTTACGTTACCAGTTGATCAGCGATTCCCTGCAAAATCATTTGCCGCGCAGGATTGATCCCGATTTTAATATTGGCATCCAGCTGGCGCTGCAGGATGACCCGGATGTACAGGCCGGGCCTGCGAGGCTGACCAGGTTGTTCAAGCCGGTCGCCGGGCTTGCCATTGCGGCGTCTGTAGCGGTTGTGGCCGTGTTGTCACTCCAGTCCGTCCGTCAGGAAGTACCGTCGGCGACAGCAGCCATCGCCACGGCACCGGTGACAACTGAACCTGCCGGGTCGGACGTGGCCCCGTTGCTTGCAAATAACCCTGACTATTCATCCTCCGATGCGCCGGGTCTGGATGTATACCTTGCTAATCATAATGAGTATGCAACGAATCGTGGCATGCAGGGCATGCTGCCGTACGTGCGCCTTGTTGGACATGATAAGCACGTTGATAATAAGGAATAATTGCGTGAAATGGCTGTTGCCGGCCTTGCTGGCCGTTGCCGGGCAGGCCTTTGCCCAGGACGATGCGCGTCGCTGGCTGGGCGAGATGTCCAGTGCCTTGCGCTCACTTGATTATGATGGCACTTTTGTTTACCTGCACGATGGCAAGCTTGAAGCCATGCGCATCGTTCACCAGGCGGGTGAGTATGGCGAAATGGAGCGCCTGGTTTCTCTGACGGGCAGTCCCCGCGAGGTGTTGCGGGATGACCGGGTCGTTACCTGTATCATGGCCGATAGCAAGTCTGTCATGGTGGGGCAAAGCCACACCCGGCAGCCCTTTCCGGTCGTTCCCGGGGACCTGGACGGGCTGTCACATTACTACCAGCTGCAGGAAGTCGGTGATGACCGCATGGCCGGATACCTGAGCCGTGTTATTTCGATTACACCAAAAGACAAGTTTCGTTACGGCTACCGTTTCTGGATAGATGCCAGTAACTACATGTTGCTTAAATCTGATTTGACTGACGTGGATGGCAAGGCCATTGAGCAGGTCATGTTCACCCGCCTGAATGTCGGTGGCGGTATTCCTGTTGCTGCCCTGCAACCTTCCCTGACCGGTGACGGCTATAACTGGAGCCGTCAGGGTGCCGACAGTCAAAATCCTGCTGCCAGAACGGGCAAGCCTGGCTGGGCCGTGAAACGCTTGCCGGCCGGCTTCGAACTGACTGATTTTCAGCACAAGCGCATGCGCAAGGACGGTGCAAGTGTTGAGCACCTGGTATTCAGCGACGGTCTCGCAACCATGTCCGTCTACGTTGAAAAGTTGCAGTCAGACGATGATGCGTTCCAGGGTTTGTCGAGCATGGGTGCCATGAATGCCTTTGGTGCAGTCGTCGAGGGTTATCAGGTCACTGTCGTTGGTGAGGTTCCGCCGGCAACGGTGCAGATGGTTGCCAGTTCTGTCGAATCCACTGGTCCTGGCTCTGGCCCTGATCATGATTGAAGAGTCCGGCAGGGTTGTGGCTGTGGAGGGTGATTTTGCCTGGATCGAGACTGTGCGCAAGTCTGCCTGCGGTGGCTGTGCCGTGCGCAAGGGGTGCGGGACATCGGCCATTGCAAAGATGTTTGGTCAGCGCCGGATGCAATTACAGGTGCTGAACCGCATCCATGCACGCGTTGGTGATACCGTGGTGGTGGGTATTTCCGAATCAGGACTGGTGCGTGGTTCACTGGCGGTCTATGCAGCGCCGCTGGTCGGTCTGTTTGCCGGGGCGCTCGCCGGGCATCTCGCAGCGCAGTGGCTACTGGTTAGCGGGTCGGATCTGCTGGCGATTGGCGGGGGGCTGGCCGGGTTTTCAGCGGCACTGTTTTGGCTGCGGCGTTTCAGCCGGACCACAGCAAAAAATGTTGCCTATCAACCGGTGGTGTTACGACAGGAACTATCCACCGATATTAACTAGGTGGGTAGCGTGTGTCAGGCTGCCGGTACTGATTGGTGGTGTGTTTTTTAATAATTTTTAGTATGGAGAGTCAGGTATGTTGAATATTCGCAAGACGTCAATGGTTGCACTGATAGCGGGTTTTTTCCTGTTGTGTCTGCAAGCTGCACAGGCAAACCACCTTCCCGGGTTTGTTGACCTGGTGAAGGAAACCAGTAGTGCTGTCGTCAATATCAGTACCACGCAAAAAATAGATTCTGGCATGCCGCAGCTGCCGGAAGGCTTTGAGATGCCGGAGTTCCCTGAAGATAGCCCGTTCGGTGAGCTGTTTAAATATTTCTTTGATCAGGATGAGGGCGATGAGCCCAGTTACCGGGATGCAAAGTCACTGGGGTCCGGATTTATTATCTCCAAGGACGGCTACGTGATGACCAATTACCATGTCGTGAAAGATGCCGACGAAATTATCGTGCGCCTGAGTGACCGGCGGGAACTGAAGGGCGAGGTGATTGGTGTAGACCAGCGCAGTGACGTGGCGTTGCTGAAAATCGAGGCAACCGGTCTGCCGGTTGTGAAGATTGGTAAATCGAGCGAACTGGAAGTGGGCGAATGGGTGCTGGCAATTGGTTCACCGTTTGGTTTTGATCATTCCGCAACCGCCGGCATTGTCAGCGCCAAGGGCCGCAGCCTGCCGAGTGAAAACTATGTTCCGTTTATCCAGACGGACGTTGCCATCAACCCTGGTAATTCGGGTGGGCCGTTATTTAACCAGGAAGGTGAGGTGGTAGGTGTGAACTCACAGATCTACAGCCGTACCGGCGGTTACATGGGGCTGTCTTTTGCCATCCCGGTTGAGGTGGCAATGGACGTGGCAGACCAGTTGAAGACTGCCGGGCGGGTAAAGCGTGGCTGGCTGGGTGTGTTGATCCAGGATGTGACGCTTGATCTGGCCGAGTCGTTTGGTATGCAGCATCCACGTGGGGCACTGGTGGCAAAGGTCATGCCGGACAGCCCTGCGATAAAGGCCGACATTGCGGTGGGTGATATCATTGTCGAATTCAATCACCAGGAAGTCCAGAGTTCTGCCAGCCTGCCACCCATTGTCGGCAGTTCGAATGTCGGCGTACCGTTACCGGTTTCGATTATCCGCAATGGTCGTGAGCAGACGCTCAAAGTCACCCTGGGCGAATTGCCGGATGACTCGTCAGCTGCAAAGGTGACCAAAAAATCGGAAGAAGAGCAGACCAACCGGATCGGCTTCAGTGCCATTGACCTGACTGACGAGCAACAGGAGGCGCTTGAAATCCAGGGTGGGGTGCTGGTTACCCATGTTATCAAGGGCCCGGCATCACAGGCAGGTATTCGCAAAGAAGATATTATCCTGAGTATTGACAGCAAGCCGGTGAAGAATCTCGATCAGTTCCAGAAACTGGTCAAGGGCTTGCCGGCAGGGAAATCGGTGGCCATGCTGATACAGCGAGAGGGCAGTCCGACTTTTCTTGCCATTAAAATACCGGCTGATGATTAAGCCGCTTGCGAGG
>DMKK01000283.1:9813-11902 GCA_003454335.1 Gammaproteobacteria bacterium
ACAGAAATGACGCAGGCGCTGGAGCGCCTGCGTCCGGAACTGGGAATCGATATCACGGCAGTGGACATCGATGCAGTCCCCGAACTGGTCCGCCTGTACAATACCCGGGTGCCGGTGCTGGTCGCGGAGGGGGTGGAGATTTGCTATTACTTCCTCGAGGAACAGCGACTGCGGGAACATTTGCAGGCACGGGAATGATTGTTCGACGGAGTAAGTGACTTGCCGGGCGGTTCCTGTATAATAAAAACCTTACCAAGAATCAGGTACTTGAAAGCGATTCTTCCCTGAAATAATTTGCACGCCTGATCCATGCGCTCAGGATCACACCTTCACACTTCATGACAGACAGCCAGCACGTCCGCAATTTCTCGATTATTGCGCATATCGATCACGGTAAATCCACGCTGGCAGACCGTTTTATCCAGTTGTGTGGTGGCCTGAGTGATCGGGAAATGGAAAACCAGGTGCTCGATTCCATGGACCTGGAGCGCGAGCGCGGTATTACCATCAAGGCACAGAGTGTCTCGCTCAATTACACGGCGCGTTCCGGTGAAGTGTATGCATTAAACCTGATTGATACTCCCGGTCATGTGGATTTTTCTTACGAGGTATCGCGTTCACTGGCGGCCTGTGAGGGAGCCTTGCTGATTGTCGATGCCGCCCAGGGCGTGGAGGCCCAGAGTGTCGCGAATTGCTATACCGCGATTGACCTGGACCTGGAAGTGGTGCCCGTGCTCAACAAGATTGATCTGCCTGCGGCCGATCCTGACCGCGTCAAGCAGGAGATTGAAAATATCATCGGCCTGGATGCCGAAGATGCTGTCCTCGTCAGTGCCAAGACCGGTGAGGGAGTACAGGATATCCTGGAAGAACTGATTCACCGCATTCCGGCACCGCGCGGCGATGCAGATGCGCCGTTGAAAGTGCTGATTGTCGATTCCTGGTTTGATAATTATGTGGGGGTGGTTTCGCTGGTGCGTATCGTGGACGGGCGCCTGTCTCGCCGTGACAAAATCCGTGTGATGTCGACGGGCCGTCATTTCCAGGTTGAGAAGCTGGGTGTGTTTACGCCGAAACCCGTCGAGAAGGATGTCCTGGAAGCCGGTGATGTCGGTTTTCTGGTGGCCGGCATAAAGGACATCGAGGGTGCGCCTGTCGGTGATACCCTGACGCTGGTCAATAACCCGGCCGATACACCCTTGTCGGGTTTCAAGATGGTACAGCCCAATGTATTTGCCGGGCTGTATCCGGTCAGTTCGGATGACTACGAGAATCTGCGTGACGCCCTGCAAAAGCTGCGGCTGAACGATGCTGCCCTGCACTATGAACCGGAGACTTCGGAGGCCCTTGGTTTTGGTTTTCGTTGCGGGTTTCTCGGCATGCTGCACATGGAAATCGTGCAGGAACGGCTGGAACGTGAGTATGACCTCGACCTGATTACAACCGCGCCAACGGTTATCTATGAGGTACTGGACACCCAGGGCGAGGTTACGAAAATTGATAATCCGGCCAGCCTGCCGCCGGTGAACCAGATTGAGGAGGTCCGTGAGCCGATTATCATGGCAAATATTCTGGTGCCACAGGATTACCTTGGCAATGTCATTACGCTGTGCATGGAAAAGCGCGGGGTGCAGAAAGACATGCAGTATCTCGGCAGCCAGGTGTCACTGAACTACGAGTTGCCAATGAGCGAAATCGTGCTGGATTTCTTTGACCGCCTCAAGTCGGTTAGCCGGGGCTATGCCTCTTTTGATTACCATTTTCTGCGTTTCCAGGCAGCACCGCTGGTGAAGCTGGATGTTTTGATCAACGGGGAGCGGGTGGACGCCCTGTCGTTGATCGTGCACCGGGATGTGTCACAGACACGTGGCCGGGCGCTGGCAGTAAAAATGAAAGAGCTGATTCCCCGGCAGATGTATGATGTCGCCATTCAGGCAGCCATTGGTGGCCAGGTTATTGCGCGGACCACGGTCAAGGCGTTGCGCAAGAACGTGACCGCGAAATGTTATGGTGGCGACATAAGCCGCAAGCGCAAGCTGCTGGAGAAACAGAAGGCCGGCAAGAAGCGCATGCGCCAGTTCGGCAAGGT
>DMKK01000298.1 GCA_003454335.1 Gammaproteobacteria bacterium
ACACCGTCCTCGCCGGCGGTGGCGGGGCCGGCTTTGAAGGCCTGTTTGCGCTAGACGTGACAACCTCCGGCTACACCAGCAACAAGGTCCTGTTTGAGAAAACAGGAGGTGATTTCGGGCACATCTATGGTGCACCGCGTATTGCAGCACTGGGCACCGCAACAGCACCCGACTGGTATGTCGTCACCGGCAGCGGCTACAAGGCAGCATGTTCCGGTGTCAATAATTCCAATTGTGGTACAGATACCAGCCACAAGACTGCCCTGTTGATGGTCAGTCTGACCGACCCGACTACCGTGCATACAATTGATACCGGCACTACCGGTGGCCTGTCCTCACCGGTACTGGTCAATACCGACGACACTGACCTGACGGTCGAAACTGCCTTTGCAGGCGATATCAATGGCGATATGTGGATGTTCAGTCTGGACAAGACAGATCCGGGAAATTCGACATTTCACAAGATCTTCGACGGCGATCCCAACCTGCCAATCAGTAACACACCAGCGGTTGTCAGGCACCCGAATTCATCAATTGGCGGCTATATCGTCTACTTTGGTACCGGCAGCATCTTCAGCCAGGATGACGCCCTGAATGATGCAATCGATGCTGGCGGTAATTCCCTGTACAACCAGGCCATCTACGGTATCCACATCAAGGAATCATGGATCGACGGCACAAATACAAGCTTCTCTCCCCTTGATAATGATGACTTGCAGTTACAGGCACTGAACCCGGTCACTCCCCCGATCTCTGCCTTCTTTCCCCTGAATAATGAAACAAAAGTGGTGCGAACCACTCCGACCATCAATCCGGTCAATTACGCCTGTAATACCGGTGATACTGTCTGTGCAGCGGCCCTGTTCAGCGGCTGGCGGCTGGAGTTCCCGCTTTGCGGTGAACGCCTGACAGGCGCTCCCTTCGTGCGTGCCCGACGGGTACAGTTTGTCACCAGCAACCCGACCGGCCTTGACTGCGGCGGACTAACCGTGGCTGGTGACAGCTGGATGATGTCACTGGATTACCTGACCGGCACCAGCAACAACAAGGTTGTATTTAACCTGAACGGCGACACCAAGCTTGATGTACTGGATACGGCAAATGGTGTTCCGCCGGTCGGTCTGAGTCTTGGTGAAGGCAACATCGCACAACCGGTATTTGTGCGTCTGCGGGATGGTATTGACAAGATGTTCGTCAACGGCCTCATCCTGCCGGTTCCACCGATTCCCACACCCGGACCACTGCTCTTTGGTCATCTTGATGTCGTCACAGACAGCCCCTCCGGTGGCGTGACGGCACCCAACCTGATCGTAAAACATAGCCAGGGCTACCAGACCACGGACAGTACCGGCACCATCGTGGATACTGCTGACGGGCTGCACGAGGCCGTTGACGGCCTGTTTCATGACTACGACACCGTCAACGGTGTTTCCTATGTCGACCTGTACGAACTGGAACCACGCCGTGGGCTTGCCAGCCTGGCAGCAAGCTCTGCCAGTACCGCGCCGGTCAGTACCAACCCGGATGTCTGCAATGCCACACCCAATGACACACGGATACTGGTCAACGGCAGGTGCATTGAGGCCGTGGAAGCAGAACTCAACCGGGCCTATGACACCCTGACGCCTACAATTTCGGATACGACTCCGCTAGACGTCAACGGAAAAAAAGTCTGTCCGGCAGATGGCACCGGTCGCTTTGGTCCCTTCTATGAAGCAGAGTTTGATCCGTCTACTGGCGACAATGTGAATTGCATAGAGACCATCATCGACCCTGAATCCGAGGCCTATGAGCTGGGTAGCTCAAGCAGTGACTTGCTCGATGAAGACCAGGAATTCATGGTGATACTGGCCAACGCCGATCTCTCGGAGCTTGGCAGCCTGCAAATCGGCTGCAAGATTTGGGAGGGCGGTCTGAATGGCAGTGGCATCAATGAGTTTATCCAGTACGAGAACCATATTGCAGCAGAACTGGAGGCCGGCGTAAGCCCGGGGGCCATCCGGGATCCCAAGTATAACGAGCCGGTGATCTTTACCCTGGAAAGCATCGTCAACAATACCGATCTTGCAGGCAACTCGCTGTCTCATGTGTGCCCGCAAATCAGCCCAAACCCGACCCTGCGGGTCCTGTTTGACGAGGATACCATCCTGAGACATGGCGTACACGGCACCCGCTCGCAGTGTGTACTCGGACTGCATAACCCCCTGGTAAAGGTCTGTTATTCAGATCCCGAGGTACTTGCTGCCGCACACACGGCGGTGCTGGATACCAAGGCAGAGATGCTAACCAATGGCACCTATACCAATCTGTCCTGCGCTACGGTGCCCAGTCTGCCGATACCGGATCGCTACATCAAGGACCCGGCGCTGGGACTGCACGTCACCCCGTATGCTGAAAATGGCTTTACCGGCTATCGGTGGCGTAACGGGGCACTGACCGTACAGCTACTCGACCNNCCCAACCCTTATGCAACTGCAGGATCCGGGCGACCTGCCCCACAAGGGCAGCACCCGCAAGGGCGGTACCTTTGCCAAGGCCTTCAAGGTGGCCACCATCGGTAGTGGCACCAATGCGGTCACTTTCTTTGAGAAAGACAGCAATGGTGACGAAAGCGGACTGCTGTATGAGGCCGCCATCTACTGGCACTACAGCGACCTGGCCGATAATATCCAGCGGGCAGACACGGCCTCGATCCCCTGTTACGGCGCTTCGAATTATGACAGTGCCCTCACCCAGGAGGAACGTGGTCTCAACCTTGGCCAATACCAGGTGTGGGCAAATGCCCTGGATGGCACCAAGGCACTGGCAGACTTTGTCGATGCGCTTAAGGCCCTCAACGCGGCCACCTCCGAGGCTATGTTCAACCAGGCGATGCTGGCACTGAACGATCTGCTGGCGACCAACGCCCTGCTGCGTGAATACGCACATTATCGGGATTACGTCCCGGGCAGTGTCATTCCCGAACAGCACCTGCTGGATATCGACAAGAACCTGGCTGACGGTGGCAATACCAACTCTTCCTCTACCGATGGTATACCGACCGATGTGATCACTATTGAAACGATCGACCTGGAGTCGCTTGGGCCGAATGCGGTACTGGGGCAGCGCAACTGGATTGATCTGAGACAATAGTCGTAAACAGCACCACGCATGGCCACCCGGCCATGCGTGGACTTTACCGGATCTGCCACAAGGGAAATATGATGGTTAAAAAAACACGCGGTTTCACATTGATTGAACTGATGATGGTCCTTGCCGTACTCTCCATTATTGTCGCGGTCGGCTACCCGTCATACATGGAGCATGTAAAGAAATCGCGCCGGGCAGAAGGCATGGGGCAGCTACTGGAACTGGCCGACAGAATGGAACGGGCCTATTCAGACCTGGGCACCTACCCAACCAGTGTATCCGAGGTATATGTTGCCACGACCGACGGCGGTTTCTACACACTGTCGGTTGTTAGCGCGAATAATGTCTCATTTACAGTCAGCGCCGCCCCCACCAGTCTTGGCGGACAGAACGATGATAAAT
>DMKK01000293.1:0-1456 GCA_003454335.1 Gammaproteobacteria bacterium
AGCAGGACGCGGAAGCTTCCCCGGCGCGATTACGAATCAAAATGATGTTTCACACATGAGCACTCCTGCTACAAAACGTCTGTCGGATATCCGCAATGATTTTGAACGCGGCGTATTCCTGAGTGTTTATAATTCGCGCGCGCAGCGTGTGCGTCGCTACATCGCACGCGTAATCCTGGTCGTTAAACACGGCCTGCGTGGCACCTTGTTCAGCTGGCCACTGTACCTGCTGCCCCTGGCGGCCTGGTCGTTAAAGGCAAGTTATCTGCCGCTGATTCTTTTATTGCTGCTTCCGGGGGTCTACATTTCCTGGGTCATACTGGTACGCGGTGTACGCGAGGACTATGCCAATTATGTCGAGGGCTTCATACTGCGGCCGGGTTTTCCGGGGCGCTTGCTGTTTCCAGGAAACTTCGTCACATGAACAAGCCTAAACCGGTACTCGGCTTTGCAGCATTCAGCGGCACGGGGAAAACCACTCTGCTGGAAAACCTGATCCCGCTACTAACAGCGCAGAATATCCGCATCGGCATGGTAAAACATGCACACCATGAATTTGATATCGACAAGCCCGGCAAGGACAGCTACCGCCTGCGCAAGGCCGGTGCAGGTCAGGTGCTGATCGCCTCCAGCCAGCGCCAGGCATTAATGACGGAAAACGCTACACCGCAGGAACCACGTCTTGACGAACTCATTGCCCGTCTGGATCTGGATAACATCGACCTGGTACTGGTCGAGGGCTTCAAGCATGTGCCGTTTCCCAAGATCGAACTGCACCGCCAGGCGCTGGGCAAGACACTGCTGCATCCTGAGGACCCCGACATTATTGCCGTGGCTTCCGATCACCTGGCTGACTGCGGCAAACTGCCATCACTGGACATTAACGACACTGCGGCGATTGCTGCATTTATTATTACCTGGCTGAACATCGCTACCCACTGAGTAAGGAGAACGTTAATGAGCTTGCAACTAAACGGGACAACCATCGAAGTCGATAATGAAGGCTACCTGCTAAATACAGATGACTGGTCACCGGAACTCGCTGCAGTCATTGCCCGCGTGGAAGGCATGGAACTGACCGATGAACGCCTGGAGATTGTGCACTTTGTGCGAGAACAGTTCGAGGAACGCGAATGCATCCCGGAAATGCGCACCCTGCTGAAAGCCCTGCGCGAGAAACACGGGAAAGAAATCGCGACGCGTAAATACGTTTACAAGCTGTTTCCCTACGGCTACGGTCAGCAGGCCTGCAAGATTGCCGGCATGCGCAAACCTTTAAAACTGCTGCTGGACCTGTAGCCCGGCCAGTCAGTTATTTTATGGTCGCGCTGGCCGATTCACCGCCACCCTTGTTGTCCTTCCAGCTCAACTCGACCGCCTCACCCGGGGCACCGCCCGTGAAGGTGAATGACATGAAGGGGTTTTTCGATATGGTCGGCCCCCATTCAGCCGTCAG
>DMKK01000293.1:1540-3706 GCA_003454335.1 Gammaproteobacteria bacterium
TTTCCTTGTCTTTCCGCCGTCCGGTCTCCATCGGGTGCTTGATCAGCGCCTTGACGGTAGTTTCTCCGTTCTCGGCTTTGGCTTTTATCTTGATACTGTTGCTGGCCATGGTGTGCTTACCTCAAAATATTTGTATCTGGATGCGTTGCAGGACGCCCGTGATTATCCACAGCCACCAATAGTGACCTTGACGGCCTTGCGGGCGCTGTAGAGTTTGCCGCCCGACTTCACCACCGCGATAACGTCAGCCGACTCGCCCACTTTGACCCGGATAGAGAGCGCCGGCTTCATCCGCTTGCCCGGATAAAAAACACCACACAGTGGCTTGATATTTTTCTCCACCAGCAGCGCGATGGACTCTACACCGGTCAGCGTGGTTGCCACCGCAACCGGCACGACGGCACCATTCTCGGGGTTATCAGGTATCTCAAGCGTCACTTCGCCGGAGTCCGTCATGCTGTCACTACCCATGCTTTCCTTCACGGCAACATCGACCGATTCCGCCTTGAATGCAGCCTCGCTCCGGGCTGCCAGCACAACTCTGGGCATCAGCAGACCAGCAGCTGCCGCCATCCCGACAGCCCCGGAAGCCAGTGATGCCTTCAGGAACAGTCTGCGTTTCATGTTTGTGTTCATCACGTCTACTCCTTAAACAACAGGGCCCGCAAGTGCGGACCCTGTTTTTTTTTCAGTCAGCTGCCGGCTTTAGCCAAAGATATCGCCGGTGATGTTCTTGAACCAGCTGTGGGCATACTGCTCTTCACGCGCACGATCTTCCGGTGAGCTGTCCATCGGCGTCAGTCCGCCGGAACCCTCAACCTTGGCGACCTTGCCGTCCACCAGATTGTAGACCATGGCGACGGAAATACCGTCTTTTGGAGCAACGATGCTGTAACAGGTGTTGACCCAGGACGGGGTACCCGGTTCACGACCGTTGACCAGATCCACGACCGCAGCGGCCACGACCTTGGCCTCCGAGTTGGCTGCATAGCCTGACTTCGGCAGTGGCGACTGATGGGCGGCATCGCCTATCACGTGGATACCCTTGTGAATGGTCGACTCAAAGGTCTTGCCCTCGATTGGACACCAGCCTTTTTCATCCGTCAGCCCGGCCACTTTGGCAATCGTACCGGCTACCTGTGCGGGAATGATATTGGTGACGGCCGGCTTGTATTCATCAAATTCCGTGGATACCGTGCCAGTTTTGGCATCAACACTCTTGACACCACCACCGGTGTCAACCGCCTTGACCCACTCAATCATGCCCTTGTAATGCCGATCCCAGGCCTGGGTAAACAGTCCCTGCTTGGAAAACTTGTCCTTCGAATCGAGGATAAGGATCTTGGACTTCGGTTTGTGGCTCTTGAGATAGTGCGCAATCTGGCAGGCACGTTCGTACGGACCGGGCGGACAGCGGAATGGATTCGGCGGCGGCGCGATCAGCACCATGCCACCATCCGGCATGGCCTCCAGTTGCTTGCGCAACAGTACGGTCTGCGGGCCGGCCTTCCATGCATGCGGCATCTTCTCTGCCGCCGCCGCATCGTAGCCTTCGATATTATCAACGAAGGAGATACCGGGTGCGACAATGCAGCGGTCATAACCGAAACTCTGACCACCCTTGGTGGTGACCTTGCGTCCCTTGGCATCGATAGCAGTGACCGTATCGTGAACCACGGTGACACCGTGCTTACGCAGGCCGTCATAGCCAAACTTGATGGAATCCATGTTGCGATCACCGCCAATCACCTCGTTACTCATGAAGCAGGTGTAGTAATCCTTGTTCGGCTCAATCAGCGTGACTTCAACCGATGAATCGGCACGGCGAATGTACTTGGCAGCGGTTGCACCACCCACACCACCGCCGACAATAACAACCTGTTTCTTGCCTCCGGCGGCGGCAATAGCGGGGAAACCGACGGCACTGACAGCGGCTGCGCTACCGGCAATCTTGATAAAACTTCTGCGATTAATCTTGCTCATGATTCTGTATCTCCCCTACTGTTGACTGGCAAAGAATTGCAACAAGGCTGCAAGCTCGTCATCACTCAGCTTGTCCACCTTCTTCTTCATCTTCTTGGCCATCTCTCTTGATCCTGCTTTGAAGTCCACCATGGAATACTGCAGGTAGGGAAGCCATTGGCTGGCCAGGATGCCGGAATCGTC
>DMKK01000293.1:3754-3971 GCA_003454335.1 Gammaproteobacteria bacterium
CTGGCTGGTTTTTGCGATCGGCTGTTTCGCAAAATAACTGCCCATGAGCTTGAACTCTTCTTCACTGTAACCCTTGGCAATGCGGCCCATGACGGTACTGGGACGTTCGCCGCTCTTGAAAGCCATCATCGTGTCGACCATGTAGGTCTCGGAATTTCCGGCGATGGAGGGTGTCGCGGGTCCGTTACTGGCACCATCGGTACCATGACAACCGGCA
>DMKK01000041.1 GCA_003454335.1 Gammaproteobacteria bacterium
CGAGGCCATGCTGCAGGGCAAGCTCGCCGAAGGTGGTCCGGAGAGACTGGCTGCCGGCAGCAAGATAACGAAGGATTATCTTGCGGGCATCAGCCGCGACAAGTGGTTTGAAATAAACCTGCGCAATGAGGATGCCAATGCTGATCTCGAGATAATCTCCGACCAGCTCAAGGAGCTGCGCAAAGGCTTCGAGGAACGACTGGAAGACAAACGCAGCAAGCTGACCAGCGGTGATGATCTGGCGCCGGGCGTGCTTAAAATGGTCAAGGTCTACCTGGCCGTCAAGCGCCGCATACAACCCGGTGACAAGATGGCCGGCCGCCACGGCAACAAGGGTGTTATTTCCATGATTCAGCCGGTGGAGGATATGCCTTTCACTAAAGATGGCACCTCGGTTGATATCGTGCTGAATCCGCTCGGTGTGCCCTCACGAATGAATGTTGGGCAGGTGCTGGAAACGCATCTCGGCTGGGCCGCCAAGGGGCTGGGTATCAAGATCGGCAAGATGCTGGAGGCACAGCAGAAGGTCATCGAAATCAGGAATTTCCTGGACAAGATCTACAATACCAGTGGCCACAGGGAAGACCTGGACTCTTTGTCGGATGAGGAAGTCATCGAGCTTGCAAGGAACCTGGTCAAGGGTGTGCCGATGGCAACACCGGTGTTTGACGGTGCGCCTGAAGCAGCGATCAAGAAGATGCTGGAACTGGCGGATTTGCCTTCCAGCGGACAGACCACTCTGTATGACGGCCGCACCGGTGATTCTTTCGACCGGGAGGTGACCGTGGGCTATATGTACATTCTCAAGCTGAATCATCTGGTTGATGACAAGATGCACGCCCGTTCAACCGGTCCGTACAGTCTGGTTACCCAGCAGCCACTGGGGGGCAAGGCACAGTTTGGCGGGCAGCGTTTTGGTGAGATGGAAGTGTGGGCGCTGGAGGCCTATGGCGCAGCCTACACCTTGCAGGAAATGCTGACCGTGAAGTCAGACGACGTGAACGGCCGTACCAAAATGTACAAGAATATTGTTGACGGCAACCATCATATGGATGCCGGAATGCCCGAGTCCTTTAATGTATTGCTTAAGGAAATTCGTTCGCTGGGCCTGAACATGGAACTGGGACAGGACTAGTAACCGGTAATTCGATACTCGACGCACAGGTGAGACGATGAGAGATTTATTAAATTTATTGAAGCCGCAAGGTCAGACTGATGATTTCGATACCATTCGAATCGGTTTGACATCCCCCGACATGATCCGTTCCTGGTCTTACGGTGAGGTCAAGAAGCCGGAAACGATCAACTACCGCACCTTCAAGCCGGAGCGCGATGGCCTGTTCTGTGCAAAGATTTTCGGACCGGTGAAGGATTACGAATGTTTGTGCGGCAAGTACAAGCGGCTCAAGCATCGCGGGGTCGTGTGCGAGAAATGTGGCGTCGAGGTCACGCTTGCCAAGGTGCGTCGCGATCGCATGGGGCATATTGAACTGGCGAGCCCGGCGGCCCATATCTGGTTCCTGAAGTCCCTGCCGTCACGTATCGGCCTGTTGCTCGATATGACGCTGCGCGACATTGAGCGCGTGCTGTATTTCGAGGCGTTTGTTGTTGTTGACCCGGGCATGACCACGCTGGAACGCGGCCAGTTGCTTTCCGATGAGGCCTATCTTGAGGCCATCCAGGAAAATGGTGACGAGTTTGATGCCCGCATGGGTGCCGAGGCCGTCTTTGAGTTGTTGAAGGATATCGACCTGCAGGTCGAGGTAGTCAGGCTGCGTGACGAGATTGGTGCCACCAAGTCGGAAACCAAGCTGAAACGACTGGCCAAGCGCCTCAAGCTGGCCGAGTCCTTTATTGAGTCCGGCAACAAGCCCGAGTGGATGGTGATGACGGTGCTGCCGGTACTGCCGCCGGAGTTGCGTCCGCTGGTGCCGCTGGATGGCGGCCGCTTTGCAACCTCTGACCTGAATGACCTGTATCGCCGGGTAATTAACCGCAACAATCGCCTGAAACGGCTGCTGGAACTGAGTGCGCCGGACATTATTGTGCGCAATGAAAAGCGCATGTTGCAGGAATCTGTTGATGCCCTGCTGGATAACGGTCGGCGGGGACGTGCCATTACCGGTACCAACAGGCGCCCGTTAAAGTCACTGGCTGACATGATCAAGGGCAAGCAGGGGCGGTTCCGCCAGAACCTGCTGGGCAAGCGTGTCGACTATTCCGGTCGTTCCGTGATCGTGGTGGGCCCGACATTGATGTTGCACCAGTGTGGCCTGCCAAAGCGCATGGCCCTGGAGCTGTTCAAGCCGTTCATCTTCAGCAAACTGCAATTCCGTGGTCTGGCGACGACTATCAAGGCGGCCAAGAAACTGGTCGAGCGCGAGGGTGCTGAAGTCTGGGATATCCTCGAGGAAGTGATTCGCGAGCACCCGGTGATGTTGAATCGTGCGCCAACCCTGCACCGTCTGGGTATCCAGGCGTTTGAGCCGGTACTGATTGAAGGCAAGGCCATTCAGTTGCACCCGCTGGTATGCGCCGCATTCAACGCCGACTTTGACGGCGACCAGATGGCGGTGCATGTACCGTTGTCCATAGAGGCGCAGCTGGAAGCGCGCGCCCTGATGATGTCGTCGAATAATATTCTTTCGCCTGCCAATGGCGAGCCGATTATCGTGCCGTCCCAGGACGTGGTGCTCGGTCTGTATTACATGACGCGGGAATCCATTAACGCGAAGGGCGAGGGGATGGTGTTCTCCGATGTATCAGAAGTACACCGTGCTTACCAGAACAAGGTGGTATCCATACATGCAAAGATCAAGGTCAGAATTGAACGCCAGGAATATGATGAAGACGGTAACGTAGAAGAAAAGACCGGCCTGGTCGAGACCACGGTTGGCCGTTCCCTGCTGTCTGAAATAATCCCCAGGGGCCTGACCTTTGACCTGGTCAACCAAAACATGAGCAAGAAGGCGATCTCCAGCCTGATCAATGCCTGCTATCGCCGTGTTGGTCTGAAAGAGACGGTGATCTTTGCTGATCAGCTGATGTATACGGGGTTCTCGTATGCAACCCGTGCCGCCGTGTCATTCGGCATCAACGACATGATAATCCCGGACGTTAAGGAAAAAATCCTGGCCGAGTCGGAAGAAGAAGTGCTGGAAATCCAGAATCAGTACACCTCCGGTCTGGTGACCATGGGTGAGCGCTATAACAAGGTAGTGGATATCTGGTCGCGCACCAATGACCAGGTCGCCAAGGCCATGATGGATGTGCTGGGTACAGAGGTGAAAAAGGATGCCGAGGGTAATACCGTCAGGCAGCCTTCGTTTAACTCCGTGTACATGATGGCCGACTCCGGTGCACGTGGTTCGGCCGCCCAGATACGTCAGCTGGCCGGTATGCGTGGCCTGATGGCAAAGCCGGATGGCTCCATTATTGAAACGCCGATTACTGCAAACTTCCGTGAGGGTCTGGACGTGTTGCAGTACTTTATCTCTACGCACGGTGCGCGCAAGGGTCTCGCCGATACCGCGCTGAAAACAGCCAACTCCGGTTACCTGACGCGTCGCCTGGTGGATGTTGCCCAGGACCTGGTTGTCATCGGTGATGATTGCGGTACTGACAGGGGGCTGGACCTGACGCCACTGGTGGAAGGCGGCGATATTGTTGAACCGCTGCGTGAACGCGTGCTTGGCCGCCTGACTGCCGAGGATGTCACGCGTCCCGGTAGCGATGAAGTGGTTGCGCCGTTCGGTACCTTGCTGGATGAAGACTGGGTCGACAAGCTGGAAGCCCTCGGTGTTGACGAGATGAGGGTGCGTTCCCCCATTACCTGCGAGAACCGTTACGGTGTCTGTGCAGCCTGTTATGGACGTGACCTGGCGCGCGGACACATGGTAAATGCCGGTGAGTCTGTCGGCGTGATCGCGGCACAGTCGATCGGTGAGCCGGGTACCCAGTTGACCATGCGCACTTTCCACATTGGTGGTGCGGCCAGCCGTGCGGTTACCGTGAACAGTGTCGAGGTGAAGTCCGGCGGTACTGTCCGGTTGCACAATATCAAGATCGTTACCAACAAGAACAATAATCTGGTGGCGGTATCGCGTTCCGGTGAAATTGGTCTGGTCGATGAGTTCGGTCGTGAGCGTGAGCGCTACAAGGTTCCTTACGGCTCTGTTATCAGCGTGGCTGACGGCGACACGGTGGACGGCGGCAGTGTCATTGCGAACTGGGATCCGCATACCCATCCGATTGTGACGGAGGTTGCCGGTTTCGCAAAATTCAGTGATTTTATCGAAGGCGTCAGCGTGCAGGAGACCACCGACGATATTACCGGGCTGACCAGCCTGGTGGTGACTGATCCGAAGTCCCGTGGCAGTGCCGGCAAGGACCTGCGGCCCATGGTGAAGCTGGTTGACGACAAGGGTGACCCCCTGAAGCTGGCCGGTACCGAGCTTGATGCGCAGTATTTCCTGCCAGCCGACGCTATTGTAGGGCTGGAGGACGGTGCCACAGTGAGCGTCGGTGATGTCATCGCGCGTATTCCGCAGGAATCTTCCAAGACGCGTGATATTACCGGTGGTCTGCCGCGCGTGGCTGACCTGTTCGAGGCGCGCAAGCCGAAAGAGCCGGCAATACTTGCAGAACGTTCCGGTACCGTTGGTTTCGGCAAGGACACCAAGGGCAAACAGCGCGTGGTGATTGCCGGCAATGACGGCGAAACCTACGAAGAACTTATTCCCAAGTGGCGTCATGTCACCATCTTCGAAGGTGAGCATGTGGAGAAGGGTGAAACACTGGTCGATGGCGAGCCGAGTGCGCACGATATTCTGCGTCTGCTGGGCACGGCGACCATGGCGGAATACCTGGTGAAGGAAATTCAGGACGTCTACCGCCTGCAGGGTGTGAAGATCAATGACAAGCATATCGAAGTCATCCTGCGCCAGATGCTGCGCAAGGTCGAAATCATGGAGACCAACGACAGCCGTTTCCTCAGGGGTGAACAGATTGAAAAGTCCCAGGTGCTGGAAGAGTCAGAAAAACTCGAAAGGGATGGCAAGGAACCGGCAGTGTGGATGCCATTGCTGCTAGGCATCACCAAGGCGTCGCTGGCAACCGAGTCCTTTATCTCGGCAGCCTCGTTCCAGGAGACTACCCGGGTGCTGACTGAGGCCGCGGTGAGGGGCAGCAGTGACGTCCTGCGCGGTCTGAAGGAGAATGTCATTGTGGGGCGCCTGATCCCGGCTGGTACCGGCCTGGCCTACCACGAAGAGCGTCGTCGCCAGCGGGAAGTTACCCCGATGGATATCGCCGAGGAAATGGCGGCCGTGGACGGACCGGCGGAAACCCCGGAGGCGGATGTGGCAGAAACTCCCGCAGAATAGAAAATCCTGCTTGACAGGGACGGCCCCTGAATCTAGAATTCCGCTTCTGTCGACAGGCCGGTCCATCCGGCCTGTCGTTTGTTTTCAGGGCGAAATAATTTTTTGTTTAAATCTTCAAGGCTTATTTGTTAATGGCAACGATTAATCAACTAGTGCGCAAACCGCGCTCCCGCAAACGGGATAAAAGTAATGTGCCCGCGCTGGAGGCTTGTCCCCAGAAGCGTGGCGTCTGTACGCGCGTATACACCACGACCCCGAAGAAGCCGAACTCGGCACTGCGCAAGGTTGCACGTGTTCGTCTGACAAATGGTTTTGAGGTAACTACCTACATTGGTGGTGAAGGCCATAACCTGCAGGAACACTCCGTCGTGTTGATTCGCGGCGGTCGTGTAAAGGATTTGCCGGGTGTGCGTTACCACACCGTGCGCGGCAGTCTGGATACATCCGGTGTGACCTCGCGGCGTCAGGGTCGTTCGAAGTACGGCGCCAAGCGGCCGAAGTCCTGACGCGAACAATCAACTAACAGGAATTGAGAAACAGCAATGTCCAGAAGAAGAGTCATCGGTTCAAGGGAGATTCTCCCTGATCCCAAGTACGGCAACCTCATGCTGGCCAAGTTTATTAACATGGTCATGAAGTCCGGCAAAAAGTCAGTTGCAGAGCGCATTATCTACGGCGCACTCGACCAGATTGCCAGCAAGGGTAATGAAAATCCGGTTGAAGTGCTGGACAAGGCGCTGGACAACGTCCGCCCGATGGTTGAGGTGAAATCCCGTCGTGTCGGTGGTGCAACCTACCAGGTGCCGATCGAGGTGCGTCCGGTACGTCGCACCACGCTGGCCATGCGCTGGGTGCTGGATGCGTCACGCAAGCGCAGCGAGAAATCCATGCCGCTGCGACTGGCAGGTGAATTGCTGGATGCCGCCGAGAGTCGTGGCACTGCTGTAAAGAAACGTGAAGATACTCACCGAATGGCAGAGGCAAACAAGGCCTTCTCGCATTTTCGCTGGTAGCTGCTTGATTATTAACTTGACTATAGGCATTAGGGAACTGACTCGTGGCACGTACGACTCCATTAGAGCGCTACCGGAATATCGGTATCATGGCGCATATCGATGCGGGTAAGACCACGACGACCGAGCGTATCCTGTTCTATACCGGGGTTTCTCACAAGATTGGTGAAGTGCATGACGGTGCAGCCGTCATGGACTGGATGGAGCAGGAGCAGGAACGCGGTATAACGATTACCTCGGCTGCAACTACCTGTTTCTGGCAGGGCATGGACAAGCAGTTTGCGCAGCACCGTATCAATATTATTGATACACCCGGACACGTTGATTTCACTATTGAGGTCGAGCGTTCGCTGCGGGTTCTGGACGGGGCCTGTGCCGTGTTCTGCGCCGTCGGTGGGGTAGAGCCGCAGTCAGAAACAGTCTGGCGCCAGGGCGACAAGTATCATGTACCGCGGATGGCCTTTGTTAACAAAATGGACCGGTCCGGCGCTGACTTTCTGCGAGTGGTCGGGCAGGTCAAGGAGCGGTTGGGTGCGAACCCGGTACCGTTGCAGTTACCGATAGGCGCCGAGGACAACTTCCAGGGCGTGGTCGACCTGGTCCGCATGCAGGCGATCTACTGGAACGATGCCGACAAGGGTACGACCTACGAAGAACAGGCTGTGCCGGCAGATATGCTGGATGTCTGCCAGGAATGGCGCGAGCGCATGCTTGAAGCGGCTGCCGAGGCATCCGACGAGTTGATGGAAACATACCTGGAGTCAGGTGATCTGTCTGCTGATGAGATACATGCCGGTCTGCGTGCCCGCACACTGGCAAACGAGATCGTGCCGACACTGTGCGGATCTGCATTCAAGAACAAGGGCGTGCAGGCCATGCTGGATGCGATAGTTTACTACATGCCGTCGCCACTGGATGTGCCGTCGATCAAGGGCATCCTTGAAGATGATGTCCTTGAGGGTGGAGCCAGGGAAGCCGAGCGCCATGCCACTGATGACGAGCCGTTTGCCGCGCTGGCCTTCAAGATTGCGACTGACCCGTTTGTCGGCAATCTGACGTTTTTCCGGGTGTACTCCGGGGTGCTGAATTCCGGTGACAGTGTTTTTAACCCGGTGAAGGGCAAGAAGGAACGCATTGGGCGGGTTTTGCAGATGCATTCCAATAGCCGGGAAGAGATCAAGGAAGTGCGCGCCGGTGATATTGCGGCCGCCGTAGGACTTAAGGATGTCACCACCGGTGACACCCTGTGTGATCCCGGCAACGTGATCACGCTGGAACGGATGGAATTTCCGGAGCCGGTTATTTCGGTAGCAGTTGAGCCCAGGACCACGGCTGACCAGGAAAAGATGGGTGTAGCGCTGCAGAAACTGGCAAAGGAAGATCCGTCGTTTCGCGTGCATACCGATGAGGAAACCGGACAGACTATTATTTCCGGGATGGGCGAGTTACACCTCGATATCATCGTTGACCGCATGAAACGCGAGTTCAGCGTGGCAGCCAACGTGGGTGCACCGCAAGTGGCTTACCGCGAAACGATACGCGCCGGTGTCGAGCAGGAAGGCAAGTTTGTACGGCAGTCCGGTGGCCGTGGCCAGTACGGTCATGTGTGGTTGAAGCTTGAACCGCAGGAGACCGGCGCCGGTTATGAGTTTGAAAATGCCGTTGTCGGCGGTGCAGTACCAAGAGAATATATTTCCTCGGTTGACAAGGGTGTGCAGGAACAGATGGAGAGTGGGGTAGTCGGTGGTTACCCGGTCGTGGATGTGAAGGTCACGTTGTATGACGGTTCCTACCATGATGTCGACTCCAACGAAATGGCATTCAAGATTGCCGGTTCGATGGCCTTCAGATCGGGTGCGCTGCGTGCCAACCCGATACTGCTTGAACCGATTATGAAAGTGGAAGTGGTGACGCCGGAAGATTATCTCGGTGACGTGATGGGTGACCTGAACAGGCGCCGCGGCATCACCCACGGAATGGATGAGACGCCTGCAGGCAAGGTTATTCGTGCCGAGGTGCCGCTGGCGGAGATGTTTGGTTATGCCACGGATCTGCGGTCAGCCACGCAGGGTCGCGCAACCTACTCCATGGAGTTTGAAAAGTATAGTGAAGCACCGGCGAATGTAGCAGACGCCGTTATCAAGAAAGCATCCTGAACCTATTATTTGACGATTAAAGAGGAATACTGTCGTGTCCAAGGAAAAATTTGAACGCACCAAACCGCATCTAAACGTTGGCACGATCGGTCACGTTGATCACGGTAAGACGACCTTAACAGCCGCGATCACGAAGGTGATGGCAGAACAGCATGGTGGTGAGTTCAAGGCCTTCGACCAGATTGATAATGCCCCGGAAGAGCGCGAGCGTGGTATTACGATTGCGACCTCGCACGTGGAGTACGAGAGTGATAACCGTCACTACGCGCACGTTGACTGTCCGGGACACGCGGACTA
>DMKK01000249.1 GCA_003454335.1 Gammaproteobacteria bacterium
TTTTGTCGTCGGAGGGCTGCTGACTTGTCTATTGGCGTCGGTTGTACAAGCAGATGTCGGTCCGGCACTCTCGGGTATTACTGCACGTGCCGACGATGCGTCTACCGTATTCTGGAGTCCTGCGGGGATTACCCGGCTTGATCAGCCGGAGCTGGTGACGCAGGCAACGCTGGTTGCCATGGAATCAAAATTCAATGTAAAAGAATCAAACCGTGACGGCGGCAATGCCGATTATGATTCCAGTATCCTGCTGGTGCCGGGTATTTATTATGCCCACCCTCTCAATGAGCGCTGGAGTGTCGGTACTTCCCTGACAATTCCCTCCGGTTTCGGCAATGAGTATGGCAAGTCCTGGTCCGGGCGTTATCTTGCCGAAGAATCCGATCTTACCTTTGCATTGCTGACGGGCACGGTGGGTTACAAGCTCACGGACCGGTGGGCCATCGGTGGTGGCCCCATGGTGATGTACACGGATTCGATGACCAAGGCGCGTATTAATAACCCGGTTGCAAAAGATGGCAAGGTCAAGCTCGAGGAGGACGGTGTCGCACTTGGCTGGCAACTCGGCCTGCTGCATGATCTCAGCAACACCGCCCGTGTCGGCGTAGTGTATCGTTCCGAATTCGATCCGGACCTGTCCGGCAAACCGAAGTTCAATAATCTTTCCCCGGTATTGAAAGACGGCCTGAAAGCGCTGGGCCTGTTCGACAAGAATGTCGATGTGGATTTCAAGGTGCCGCAGCAAGTCCAGTTGGGCTACTACCAGGAATTCATGGACGACTGGTCGTTTACCCTGGATGCGGTGTGGCTCGACATGTCCGAGTTTGGCATCGAGCATGTCAGCGTCGGTGCTGACCATGTTTCATTGCCGAGTGAATTCAAGGACACCTGGGCGTTTACTGCAGGCCTGAGATACCAGTACCGGCCTGACCTGGCCTTTTCTGTAGGTGCTGCGCACATGTCATCACCCACCAGTGATCACAAGCGAGCCATTGCGCTGCCACTCGACCGGGTTATCGCCGTGGGTGCCGGCGTGGAGTGGCCATGGAAAGGCTACCAGCTTCACACCAACCTGAATTATGCCGATTTCGGCGATGGCAAGCTCGACCAGGAGAGCGGGCTTCCAGGGCGTATTAAAGGTTCATTCGATTACAGTCACGCCGTGATTCTTGATATGCAGATCATCAAAAAATTCTGACCGCGACCTACTCTTATGCTAATTACTTTTTCGTCATCAGCCTATGCGAATATAACCATGTTTGGTGATGTTGCGCTCCGTCTGCTCAAGCTGATGGGGCACAGCGGCAGCTAAACCAGGATTCAGGATTTGGCCCTGGTATTCTTCGCTTTGTCCCGTGATCGTGATTGGATATTCAGTTGTAGCCCCATTACCCGCAGGATGGCATCAAGGCTCGAGAGTCGTGGATTACCATTTTCAGAAAGTGCTTTGTAGAGACTCTCGCGGGTCAGTCCGGTTTCACGGGACAGGTGAGACATACCACCGGCCGAGTCAGCGACGTTGCGAAGCGCCTTGAGCATGACGGCCGGTTGGCCATCCTCAATGGCTGCATTCAGATACTCGGCTGCTTCTTCGGGCGACTGGAGATAGTCTGCAGCCTGATATGGTTTGAATGGCTTACTTGCGCTCATTGCAGTCTCTCCAATATATCCTGGCATTTTCGATATCTGCGTTCTGGGTGGACTTATAACCACCACAGAGCAGCAATACAATCTTCGATCCATCCCATGCGTAGTAAACGCGATAACCCTTTCCTTCAGAAACCTTCAGTTCCCTAATGCCTTCACCGACGGAACGCCAATGACCTTCAAGACCCAGTACCAGGCGGTCGAGACGGATCAGCACCCGTGCTTTTGCGCGTTGGTCCCTAAGTCCCGCGAGCCACTCGTCCAGTGGGATCCTCCCATCGACAGTTTCGTATTTCAGGATATCTGTCGACATTTTAAGTGTGAATTATAGGATACGTTATGTCAATTATAGTTAACGTATTACGGCGATGACTGTTTGCCATTGATCGGGCCGGATACATTGTTTATGTTGAGTGACATGCTGGGGATAGGTGGCAGGTAAGGTATTGCGGGACGATATGAATGAGTCCCCACTGTGCGTTCCTGACAACGAATTGAAAATAGGTGAATGCCGTTAAATTTGGTCGGAAAATGTATCTGGCATCTTTTACCATGTATTGATTGTAGGGTGCTGAGTAGAACGAAGCGCATCTATCGCGAAGTGATGCGCTTCGTGCCTCAGCACATCCTGCGCAATAATTGAGATCATTGTTCTGCAGAAATAAAAATGGCAGGAAACCGGGTTACGACGCTGGTACCATCTTGCACATGAAGATACACGTGCTGTACTGGAATTACCGCCTGGCCCGGCCCCGAAGGCTTTACTTGCGGCTGCAGTTTTTCATGGCGCTCACGTTGATGATCATCTGGACACAGCCCGTGCTTGCCCGGGATGTCTCAATGCAGCAGGCCGCCACTGAAAGTCAGGAACAGGTCCACAAGATCATGCTGATGGCCCATAAGGGCAAGGAGAAGGGACTCAAAAAGTGGACCGCAACGGCAGACTATCTGACCGCGCAGATTCCCGGTCATCGCTTTGAACTGGTACCGCTGGACTGGGATGGCATGCGTGCCTACATCCAGACGGGTGAGGCGGATTTTGTACTCAGTAATCCGGGCATGTACGTGGAGTTCGAGGCCGGCTATGGCATTCGTCGGCTCACGACCCTGAAAAATCTGCGTCTGGGTAAAGCGGTTCCAAACTTCGGGTCGGTGATTATCAAGCGTGCGGATCGCGATGATATTCAGGGTGTCGAAGACCTCGAAGGCAAACACCTGATGATGTCCAGCCACACGGCCTGGGGCGGCTGGCAGGTGGGCTGGATGGAAATGCTCAAGCAGGGATTCGATCCCTACGAACAACTCGGTCAGATCTCCACATCCGGTTCTCACGACAAGACTGTCATGGCGGTGCTGAATGGAGAGGTAGATGCCGGTGTTTGTCGAACGGATACCCTGGAGCGCCTTGCCGGGAGCGGTGAAATCAACATTGACGACATCGCACTGATCACCGGCAAGAATGTGCAACAGCCGCGTTTCCCGTTCCTGCTGAGTACGGATCTTTACCCGGAATGGCCCTTCGCGGCGACGCGCAATGTGGACCTGGCGTTACTGGAAGAGGTGAGCCGTGTGCTGCTCACTATGCCCCCGGACAGCCAGGCCGCGCGTGATGGCAAGTACGCAGGCTGGACCGTGCCCGATAATTACCAACCGGTGCACGAGGTGTTGCGCACCCTGCGCATTCGCCCCTATGAGCACTATGGCGAAATAACATTCCGGGATGCCCTGGTAAAAAACTGGCCCCTGATAGTGGCGGGACTATTGCTGTTGCTGCTTATGGTGGTCTGGAATCTGCATTTTCGGCGTATCAACCATCGCCTGCAGGAAACCCAGGCGCAGCTCAGTGTTGCCAGGGACCAGGCCGAGCAGGCCAATCAGGCCAAGGGCGACTTACTTGCAAACATGAAAGAGAGCGAGGAGCAGTTCCGCACCCTGGTTTCCAATATCCCGGGGACCACCTACCGCTGCCTGCCAGGACATCCCTGGACCATGCTGTATATCAGTGATGAAATCCGCAACCTGAGCGGCTATCCCGCAGAGGGGTTTATTGGGGAGAACCCGCTCCACACTTTCGGGGATCTAATGCACCCCGATGATATCGAACCTGTGGCGGCCAATACCGCACTGTCAGTGGCGGAGCACCGGCCCTATGACAACGAGTACCGCATTATCGATACCAATGGCGTTGTGCATTGGGTCTACGCCAAGGGCCAGGCCATATACGGTACTGATGGTGAAGCCGAGTTTCTTGACGGCACTATCTTCGACATCACCGATCGCATCATGGCGGAACAGGCGCTATCCGAGGCCAAAGAGGCCGCCGACGCGGCCAACCAGGCCAAGAGCGAGTTTCTTGCCAACATGAGCCACGAGTTGCGCACGCCGATGAATGCCATCCTCGGTTACAGCGAGATGCTGGTGGAGGAGGCCGAGGACCTTGGTCAGGAAGACTTTATCCCGGACCTGCAGAAAATCAACAAGGCCGGCACCCACCTGCTGGCACTCATTAACGATGTCCTCGATCTGTCCAAGATCGAATCCGGCAAGATGGAGGCCTTTCCAGAGAACATTGATCTGGATATCCTGATCGATGAAGTCAGTGCTACCGCCCATCCCTTGCTGGAGAAAAATAACAACACCCTTGCCATTGAACGGGGCAAGGATCTGGGTATGGCCTGGCAGGATCTGACCAAGGTGCGCCAGACCCTGTTCAATCTGTTGTCCAATGCGGCCAAGTTTACCCATGACGGCACAATCACCCTGCGGGTTGACCGTACCAGGCAGGACGACGTGGACTGGCTGACACTGGCGGTCAGCGATACCGGCATCGGTATTGCGGCGGACAAGATTGAGCATGTCTTTGAGGAATTCGCCCAGGCAGACGGATCGACCACGCGTGATTACGGGGGGACCGGGCTGGGGCTGGCAATTTCACGACGTTTCTGTGGACTGTTAGGCGGTGATCTCACACTGCAAAGCAAACCAGGTGAAGGTTCCACGTTTGCCATCCGCATCCCGGCTACCTTGCCCGGGGCGCAGTCACAACCGCAGCAGGGTGAAACCGAAACTGAATCCACCGCTGAATCCGGAACCCTGCGGAAGGTAGAGGCCGGGTCCACAATACTGATCATTGATGATGATCCGGAGGCCCGCGAGATTATCGAGCGTTTCCTGGTTAAAGACGGTTTCAGCGTGGTCACGGCGGGCAGTGGCGAACAGGGGTTGCGGCTTGCACATGAGTATCAGCCTGCTGCCATTACGCTGGACGTGATGATGCCGGGGATGGATGGCTGGTCGGTACTGCGCGTTCTGAAGGCCGATCAGACGCTGCGTAATATCCCCGTAATCATGTTGACCATGATCGATGACCAGACGCGCGGTTACTCGCTCGGTGCTGTCGATTATCTGACCAAGCCGGTTGACCGTGAACTGCTGCACAGGACATTGAGCCGCTATCACTGTACCGACGAGATCTGTCCGGTATTACTGGTCGAGGATGATGTCGAGACCCGCGCATTAATGGCCCAGATACTGGAGAAGGCTGGCTGGGTGATATACGAGGCCGGTAACGGCCAGGAAGCACTGGACATGATGCCCGATGTCCAGCCCCGGCTGATCCTGCTGGACCTGATGATGCCAGTGATGGACGGTTTCGGTTTTCTGGCTGCCATGCGTGCACGGTCTGAATGGCAACATATACCGGTCATTGTTATTACCGCCAAGGACCTGACCGGAGATGACCGTGCCCGGCTGGCCGGCGTCGTTGAGGAAGTTGTTGAGAAGAACGCCTGTACCCGTGAACAGCTACTGGAACATGTGCGTGATGCCGTCGCTGCGTGCAACGTCAGGGACTAATGAAAAATCACTTGCAGAAAATGAACTGGGGACTGAATCTGGCAAGGTTCACCGGTTTTCTGTCACTGGCCCTTGGTGCGGTGGTTTTGCTGGGCTGGTACCTGCATGAACCGGCGCTTATCCAGGTCAACCCGGCCTTTGTCCCCATGCAGTACAACACTGCTCTCGGTTTCGCACTGGGTGGGCTTGCGCTACTGGGACTCGCGCTGTCCTGGTCACGCATTGCCGGGATAGCCGCTGTCATTGTGCTGCTGACCGGTGTACTCACACTGATCGAGTACGGCTTCGGTATCGACCTGCACATCGACCAGCTGTTCATGGAACACTATATCGATCTCAAGACCTCCAATCCGGGGCGTATGGCCCCCAATACAGCGCTGTGTTTCAGCCTGACCGGACTGGCGGTGCTGCTCACCCTGCTGTTTCATGCGCATGCCCGTATCTCTGCGTGGATCGCCACGCTGGGGGCGCTCATTATCAGCCTGGGCATTGTGGCCCTGGCCGGTTACATGATCGGTGTGGAAGGTGCCTATGGCTGGGGGCATATGACACGGATGGCAATTCACACGGCCGCCGGTTTTATTGTCCTGGGCGTGGGCTTTGTTGGCCTTGCCTGGACCAGCAACAAACGCACATTTCCCGACGAGTCGTTGCCGCACTGGCTGCCACAGCTTATCGGTATCACCGGGCTCACTGTCACGTTCGCGCTGTGGCAGGCACTGTCCGCACAGGAACAGCGCATGGTCGGCGAGATGGGGGCCGGTGCTGCAAACATTTCCGATGAAGGTCTGCTGATATTCGGCATCCTGTTAACGGTTGCGCTGGCCTTCAAGGCGCGCACAGTGGCCAGAGCCGGTTTTACAGGACGCAGGGCCGATCGTATTTATGCACCCTATGTCGTCATTGTGCTGGGAGCACTACTGGCTGCATCCCTGTACAGTCTGCTGGAAACCAGTTTCGAGTCATCGGTGAAACAGCGCTTCGATGCGGCTGTTCGTAATTATACCGAGGCAATCGGACACGGCATCGAAGCATATCTGGAAACGCTGTATTACATCCGCTCGGATTTCGATGCCTCTGCTTTCGTTGACCGGGAAGAGTTCCACACGCTTGTCAGGCGCAGCCTGGAACGCAACCCGGGCATCGTGGCCCTGGAATGGGTGCCGAAGGTATCTGCCCGGCAACGTACTGCCATGGAAGCGGCGGCACGGGAGGAAGTCTCGGCGGATTTTGTCTTTGGTGATGATCCTGCCACAGC
>DMKK01000272.1 GCA_003454335.1 Gammaproteobacteria bacterium
CGCCATACTTGGCCTGCTGTTCTGGTGCCTGCTGTTGATGATCAGCAGGCCAGGTATGGCGGCGCAGGGGCCTGTCGAAGTGCTGCAGTCAATGACCTTCACCCTGGAAGAGATCGTCAAGCAGGATCCGGATATTATTCACGACCAGCCACGATTACGTGCTGTCGCGCATGAGGTGGTGTTACCGCATGTTGATATGAGGATCCTGTCCCGCTGGGTGCTGGGTAAGAACTGGCGCAAGGCCAGCCCGGAACAGCGTGATGCCTTTGTTGTCGAGTTTCAGGAGCTACTGCTTAGTACCTACCTGCGACAGGTCAAGACCTACGATGGGGAAGTTGCGCATTTTCTGCCGTTACGCGGTGGACAGAAGGAAGGGCGGGCGGTTGTAAACGCCGAGATTGAACAGCCCAATGGCCCTGTTATACACGCAACCTTCCGTATGCATCAGGTGAAGACAGAGTGGCTGATCTATGATGTGTCGGTTGAAGGTATCAGTCTTGTTGCTACACACCGGTCGAGTTTTAACAGTGAGATTCGTAAAATCGGTCTTGATGCATTGATTGCACGCCTGCAGAAACTGAATGAGCGCAACAAAGAAGCCCCGGCTGATGTCGTGATGAAGGCAAAAGCGAATTAAAGGGCAGGGCAGGGGGCTGTCCCGGTATCAGTCCTGCACCATGTCCTGGTAAAGCATGTCCACAAATGCAGTGTTTTTTATAAATCCGTCACCGTAATTCCCGTCAAAGTCCCTGGTTGGTTCTGCCGCCTGTATCTGTTCGAGCGTTGACTGTCCGGCAATCATTTTTCGCAGGGTACTGCTGATGGTTTTCAGCATATCGGTATATGCCAACAGGCTGCTTTTGTTGCTGACAGGGCCGTGACCGGGGATGATGACCGTCTTGTCATCGGACATGGCCAGCACCTGCTCAAGCGCATTGATGGTGCCTTCTAGGGATCCACCGCTGTTCGTGTCGATGAACGGGTACATGCCGGCGAAGTAGATATCTCCCGTATGGATAATGTTCGCGTTCCTGAACCAGACGATCGAGTCGCCATCGGTGTGGGCGTTACTCACATGGCTGACAATGATCTCGCCCCCGTTGAGATGGAAGGTCAGGGAACTGTCAAAGGTGATGACCGGCAGGCCGGTGATGTCTGTGGCCGGGGCCTCCAGGCCGAACATTTCGATGAAATTATCGACGGCAAGACGTTTGCGCACATTATTATGCGCCACAATCACGGTACCGGTCTTGCCCATGTCCTCGTTGCCGCCGGTGTGGTCCGGATGCCAGTGAGTGTTGAGCAGAAAGCGAACGGGTTGATCTGAAAGGGCGGCGATGGCTGCCTTTATTTTTTCTGATAGTGGCGCGAACTGGTCGTCAATCAGGAACACGCCGTCGGTACCGGTGGACACGCCAATATTGCCACCCTTTCCGGTCAGCATGTAAATGCCATTGCCGACCCCTGTGGTCTGGATCTCTATATCCTTGAACTGGTCATCGGCTGCTGTTGCGGTTGCAAGTGACAGTGACAGCAGTAGTGTGCTCGCCAGTTGAGTAAGGCCTTGTGTCTGCATTGTCTTTATCCTTGTATGTTTGTGCTACATCATGCTTCACATGCTTGGTAAAGGTAGAAAATATTTGCCACGGAAGTACACGGAATTACACGGAAATAATTCTATAAAGGCATTTATTCTTCCGTGTTTTTCCGTGTGCTTCCGTGGCTATAAATAAAAAAATCTGGCACTCAGCTAGCGACCACGTAACAGGCGTTGTTTGCTGCGCGTCCATTCCTGGTCTTTCTGGGTTGCCCGTTTATCATGGCTTTGCTTGCCACGAGCCAGAGCAATTTCCAGTTTGGCCCGACCCCGTTTCCAGTAGAGTGCCGTAGCAACAATTGTGTAGCCCTTACGCTCTACGGCACCGATCAGTTTATCGAGTTCCCGCCGGTGTAACAGCAGTTTGCGGCTCCGTGTTGGATCCGGTGTGATGTGCGTTGATGCACTGATCAGGGGCGAGATATGGAAGCCAAACAGCCAGGCTTCGCCATTCTGGAGAATGACGTAACTCTCGGTCAGTTGCACGCGGCCTTCACGCAGGCTCTTTACCTCCCAGCCCTGTAGTGCAATACCTGCCTCAAACCGGTCTTCGATGAAGTAATTATGGCGAGCTTTTTTATTCAGCGCGATGGTGCTGGAACTGCTCTTTGTAGTGGCTTTCTTCTTTCCCATCGGTGCAGTATATCAACCTCGAGGCGGTTGTGGTGGGTCGTTATTTCACGGACAATGCCGAACTCTCTATCGAGGAGAAGCAGTATGGAAGGCCAACGGGAGTCAATTCATGGCCAGTGGTCCAGTCGCCTGGCATTTATTCTTGCTGCGACGGGGTCGGCAGTCGGGCTGGGCAATATCTGGAAATTTCCGTATATAGCCGGAGAGAATGGTGGCGGCGCCTTCGTGCTGGTTTATCTCGTCTGTATTGCCGTGATTGGCATACCTATTATGATGGCAGAAGTCATGATCGGACGTCGTGGTCGCCAGAGTCCGATTAATACCATGCGGACACTGGCAGCGGAGGAGCAGGCCGGTCGTGCCTGGGTCATGCTGGGATGGGCAGGAGTGCTCGCCGGATTTCTGATTCTTTCCTATTACAGCGTCATCGCCGGCTGGGCGCTGGCCTACGTGTTTCGTACTGGCAGCGGCCTGTTCACCGGGTTGACGGCCGATGGTGTGCAGAGCATTTTTACCAGCATGGTGAGTGACCCGGAACGCCTGCTGGCCTGGCACACGATTTTCATTACCATGACCATGGTGGTGGTCGCACGTGGGGTGAGTGGCGGCATTGAAAAGGCAGTGAAGTTTCTGATGCCCGCCCTGTTTGTACTGCTGTTTGTACTGGTTGGTTATGCCTGGAACAGCGGCTCTTTTCAGCAGGGGCTTGAGTTCCTGTTTCAGCCGGATTTCAACAAGCTGTCTGCCAATGGCGTCCTGATCGCCATGGGGCATGCATTCTTTACCCTGAGTCTCGGCATGGGTGCAATCATGGTGTACGGTTCCTATTTGCCGGCCACGACCTCGATTGCGAAAGTCTCGATTGCGGTATCGCTAATGGATACGCTGGTGGCGCTCCTGGCCGGGATGGCGATTTTTCCCATTGTGTTTGCCAATGGCCTGGAACCGGGCGCTGGTCCGGGTCTGATCTTTCAGACACTGCCGATCGCCTTTGGCCATATGGACTACGGGGCCTTTTTCGGCATGTTGTTTTTTGTGCTGCTGGTTTTTGCTGCCTGGAGTTCGGCGATTTCACTCATTGAGCCGGCAGTGGCGTGGCTGGTCGAGAACAAGGGGCTCACCCGGGTAACGGCCGCGGTGGTTGCCGGCCTGGTTACCTGGCTGTTTGGCCTGATGACGGTGTTTTCCTTTAACCTGTGGTCAGAATTCAAACCGCTGTCCGGTTTTGAGGTTTTCAGGGATAGTACGGTATTTGATTTGCTGGACTACCTGACTGCCAATATCATGCTGCCACTGGGTGGTTTGCTGATCGCGGTATTTGCATCGTGGAAGATGTCGCGTGCGTCGTCACTCGACGAGTTGGGGATGGGTGATCGTTTCTTCTACCCGCTGTGGCGGTTCCTGGTGCGCTATATCACACCGATTGCCGTCATCCTTGTTTTTCTGTATGCCCTCCGGGACATTGAAGCCATCCAGTATATTCTGAATGCCATCGGGATAACCTGATTTCACTAATTACAGACAGGTAATAGTTTTGAATTCGATCACTCGTTCGGCGCTGGTGCCTTATACCCCGCATGAAATGTTTGTGCTGGTTATTGATGCCAGTGCCTATCCACGGTTTATGCCCTGGTGCAGCGGGTCAGAAATCCTGTCGCACGAGAATGACGAGATGGTTGCCAGACTCGACTTTTCAGTGGGCGGAATAAGCCGGTCCTTCACCACCCGTAACCACCACCAGCCTGATGCAGCAGTCAGCATACAACTTGTCGACGGCCCGTTCAGCCAGTTGCAGGGTTGCTGGCGATTTGAACCGCTGGGAGAAGAAGGTTGCAAGATATCACTGTTCATGGAGTATGATTTCTCCAGTAAGGTGGTGGGCATGGCGGTTGGTCCGGTGTTCAACCAGATCGCCAATTCCCTGGTAGACGCCTTTCAGAAACGTGCAGTCGAGGTTTATGGACAACGCTGACAAAATTCCCGTGGAAGTTGCCTATGCGTTACCGGAGAAGCAGCTTGTGCTGGGGCTGGATGTTGCGCCGGACGCAACGCTTGAGGAGGTTATCCGGGCATCCGGTATCCTGGACAAGTTCCCTGAAATTGATCTGGGTAAAAACAAGGTAGGCATTTTCGGTAAACCGGGCAAGTTGGGCGATACCCTGCATGCCGGTGACCGTGTTGAAATATACCGCCCCCTGATTGCCGACCCGAAAGAAGTCAGAAAACAGCGTGCCGCGCAGGGCAAGGTGATGAAGAAGGGCGCGGGGGCGTGAAAAGCGCGCTTTTCAGCTTTGCGGTGCATCCCTGCCTTTAGGTACATAGCTGTCTTCATCCGCTTTACGGAAAGTCAGCCAGTGCCATATCCTGTTGAGTATACCGGGTGGTACGCGTTCCTCGGGTGGTACTACCAGTGTTACCTGTTTCGGTCTTGCGGGTGCATCCTGGCCCGCAGCATCCGGGTGTAGCGTACCGGATGTTTCTGCTAGGAGGTCGCCATCGAAAAACAGGGTAATACGCATCCCGGTTGGTTCGCCATAGCCCGGCCACAGGACATAGACATAGTCCCAGCGGTCCTGGTGGAAGACATCGGCGATCATTGGCGAACCCATGATGAACTGGACCTGTCGCCGGGTCATGCCGGGTTCCAGTAAATTAACCTCATCCTGTGTAATGACATTACCCTGCTGGACGTCAATCTTGTGAACCAGACGCGAGCAAGAGCAGACTGTTAGACAGAGGCTTGCAATGAGACCGATAATAATGAGAAGCTTTTGCATCAGCAGGCCGACTATGTTCCCGGGGGCAGCATAATACCCCATGTCTGCATCAATGGCATCACAACAGGAGAGGAAGCATTGGAATCCAGTGAGTTACGCAAGGTTGGTTTGAAAGTGACCCTGCCCAGGGTAAAAATCCTGGACATTATGGAGGGCGGCGGCAGCCGGCATCAAAGTGCCGAGGATGTCTACAAGGCCTTGCTGGATATGGGAGAGGATATCGGGCTGGCAACGGTCTACCGGGTGCTAACCCAGTTTGAGGCGGCCGGACTGGTAAAAAGGCACCATTTCGAAGGGGGGCATTCTGTCTTCGAGCTTGACGAGGGACGCCACCATGATCATATTCTGTGTGTAAAGTGCGGCAAGGTGGATGAGTTTGTCGATGAGACCATTGAGCAGCGACAACAGGATATTGCGAAGAAGCTGGGTTATGAGATGACTGACCATTGCCTCTACATGTACGGTATCTGTTCGAAATGCCAGTCTGAATAGCACTTGTTTAAAATCTTTGCCACGGAAGTACTCAGAAAAATTCCAGTAAACTACCCCGCCGCAACCGGACGGGGTAGTTACTCTATGTGTTTCCGTGGGATTAATAGCTGTTAGCCCGTCTGTTTCGTCCTTTTCTTTGAGGGTTTGTCCGCCCGGGGATTGCCGGCCAGTTGCATCATCTCGCGTGCATGCTCACGGGTTTGTTTGGTGATCTTTACACCGCCGAGCATGCGTGCCAGTTCATCAACGCGCTCCTCTTCATTTAGTGTGCGTATGCGCGTGCGCGTGGACTCTTCGCCGGAGAGCTTGGTGACCTGCATTTGCTGGTTTGCGAGTGCGGCGACCTGGGGCAGGTGGGTCACGCACAGCACCTGCCGCTCGGTGCCCAGGGCGCGCAGTTTCTGTCCGACAATTTCAGCAACACCGCCGCCTATACCGCTGTCAACTTCATCAAAGATCATTGTCGGGATGGTTGCACCGCCGGCAGAGATTACCTGGATGGAAAGGCTGACGCGTGACAGTTCGCCGCCCGAGGCAACTTTACTCAACGGCTGCACCGGCTGGCCGGTATTGGCGCTGACCATAAACTCGATATCCTCCAGGCCGTGGCTGCCAGGGGAAGGGTCCTTGCGGGTCTTGATGCTGACCTCGAAAACCCCGCCTTTCATCCCCAGTGTTTGCATGGAGGCGGTGATCTCCTTGTTGAAAGTCCTGGCCGCCTTCCTGCGTTTGCCGCTCAGTTGCTTTGCGGTAGCAAGCCAGGTCTGCTCCAGACTTGCCAGCTTTGCCTGCAGGGCATCACGGTGCTGATCGGCATTTTCTATATGCTCCAGTTCCAGGCGAATATTTGTTTCGATCTCCGGCAGATCCCCGGGGGTGCAGCGGTGTTTGCGTGCCAGGTCATGCAGTAAACCGGTGCGTTGTTCCAGCCACTGCAGTCTTTCCGGATCAATTTCGAGGCTGTCGGAATAGTTGCGGAGCGTGTCGGTGCCTTCCTGTACGAGGACGGCTGCCTCATCCAGCAAGCGGGTGGTTTCCTCCAGTCGGCTGTCAAGCGCGGACAGTTCCTTCAGTTGCTCCAGTGTCTTGCTGATCAGGATATAGGCGGAGTTTCCCTCCTCGGCGTCCAGCCGGTTGAGTGCCTGCTGGCTGGCCGCAAGGAGGTGCCCCGCATTTGCCTGGCGGGCATGTTCGGCATCGATGTTCCTGATTGCTTCGCTGCTTAGTTCCAGTGCTTCCAGTTCCTGGAGCTGGTAGCGCAGCAAATCAAGTCGTGCATCGCGTTCTGCAGCATCGCTGATGACCGCTTCCAGTCCCTGTATGGCTGCCTTCCAGTCGTTGTAGATTGAGCCTGTTTGGGACAGCAGTTTTTGATGGCCGCCAAAGGCATCGAGTAATTCCCGCTGCACGTCACTGCGCAGCAACGACTGGTGCTCGTGTTGTCCATGGATGTCGACCAGCAGTTCGCCGAGCTCACGCAGTGATTGCATGGGGGCGGTCTGGCCATTAATGTAACCACGGGTACGGCCCTCCCGGCTGATGATGCGTCGCAGCTGGCACTCACCCTCCATGTCCAGGTCCCGCTGTACCAGCCAGGTAGTGGCGCCGGCATTATCGCGGATATCAAATCCGGCAGAGATTTCTGCGCGCTCGCAGCCGTGTCTTACGACGGAGCTGTCGGCACGGTCGCCAAGCACCAGTCCCAGTGCGTCGACCAGAATGGATTTGCCGGCACCGGTTTCACCGGTGAGTGCGGTCATGCCGGCTGTCAGTTCCACGTCGATCTCATCGACAATGGCCAGGTTACGAACGTGTATATGTGTCAGCATCTGTCAGCCAGTTTCAGGATGAACCGGGAGGTGTCGCAGGTACCACAGGTGTTTGCTCAAGGCTGTTCGCTCCAGCCCAGTTTTTCACGCAGTACGGCGAAATAATCGTGTCCCGGCGGATGCAGCAGGCGCAGGGGATGCCGGTGTTTGCGAATGGTGATGTGATCACCCGCTTCCAGTGAGTGACTGATCTGGCCGTCGCAGGAAACCGTGGCTTCCTGTGCGCCCTTGTGGACGATGATTTTAATGACCGATTCATCATGCACCACGATGGGACGGTTGCTGAGTGTGTGCGGACAAATCGGTACCAGTGTAATGGCGTCCAGTTTCGGGTGCAGGATCGGACCGCCACCGGAGAGCGCGTAGGCAGTGGAACCGGTGGGTGTGGAAATGATCAGGCCATCGGAGCGATTGGTGTTGAGAAAAAAATCGTCAATCCAGGTGTCGAGCTCAATCATGCGAGCAACATCCTTTTTGTGCACGACGACGTCATTCAGTGCCGATGTTTCGCTGAGCAGGTCGTTATTCCGGGTCACCGTTGCGTGCAGCAGGGTGCGTTCTTCCTCAATGAAGTCACCGGCAAGGATCTTGTCCAGTTGCTGCGTCATGTCTTCGGGCGAGACGTCGACCAGAAAACCCAGTCGCCCCAGGTTGACGCCGAGCACGGCAATGCCGGATTCCGCCAGGCTGCGGGCGGCATTCAGCAGGGTGCCATCGCCACCCACCACAATGGCCAGGCTGCAGGTGTCTGCCAGGATTTTGCGGTCAACCACGGGGTGGCGGGGTGCCGGGAATATGCTGGCGATATCCTCGTCCAGCCGGATCTCTGCCTGTTGCTGTTCCAGATAGGCTGCCAGGGCACGCAAGGTCAGCGACACATTCCGGTCTTCTGACTTGCCGAGCAGTCCTATGCGCTTGAAATAAGGTTTCATAATTGACATGGAAACTAACACGGCGCAGTGAGAGCGCCAACTATTTGCGATAGAATTGGCATTCTATCGCGTGGAGTGCCAAATGCATTATCATGTGGGCGCGATTTCTCTGCCAGCGGCATGACGTGACAATATGACCAACGAACGCTCCGATCTTTCTGAACGCGCCCAGCTGATGCTGAGGGCGTTGATCGATCGCTATGTACTTGATGGTCAGCCCGTGGGTTCCCGTACCCTGGCGCGCGAAGCCGGCCTTGATCTGAGTCCGGCAACCGTGCGTAATGTCATGTCCGATCTGGAAGCGCTGGGATTTGTCTGCTCGCCGCACACCTCGGCAGGCCGGGTTCCCACTGTGCAGGGCTACCGTTTTTTCGTCGACACCTTGCTGCAAGTGCAGCCACTGGATGAGCGTGCCATTGCCAATATGCGCCTGGAGCTTTTGCTCGACCAGACACCGAAGGACCTGGTGGAGTCGGCGTCCGGTTTGCTGTCAGGCATTACACAACTGGCCGGTGTTGTGACGCTGCCCCGCCAGGAGCATGCACTGTTCAAACGTGTTGAGTTTCTGGGGCTTACAGGGAAGCGGGTGCTTGCCATTCTGGTCACCGGTGAAGACGAGGTGCAGAACCGCATCCTCTCCACGGAGAAACAACACAGTGCCGCCGAGTTGCAGCAGGCATCGAATTATCTGAATGAACTGTTTGCCGGCAAGGACCTCTCGGCAGTGCGCGCCACGTTGCTGCACGAGATGCAGGAAACCCGCACCCATATGAACAGCATGATGGTCACTGCCATGCACATGGCTGACCAGGTGCTGGAAAAGAACCAGGATGAAGATTACGTGATGGCCGGGCAGACAAACCTGATGGAATTTCAGGAGCTGTGCGATATTGAGAAGTTGCGCAAACTGTTCGATGCCTTCAATACCAAGCGCGACATGCTGCACTTGCTGGATCAGTGTGTCCACAGTGAGGGTATCCAGATATTTATAGGCGATGAGTCCGGGTACGGAATGCTGGATGAATGCAGCCTGGTAACCGCACCGTATGCGGTTGATGGCGAGATACTGGGGGTGCTGGGAGTTATTGGGCCGACGCGCATGGCCTATGACCGTGTGATCCCGATTGTGGATGCAACGGCCCGCTTGCTGGGGGCGGCCTTGAATCAGAAGGAATAAACCCCATATTGTCAGCAGGTGATTGGGTGTGCGGGGCAGGCTGCCCTGACGATTCGAAAAATTATCAGGAGTATGGAGTAACTGTATGTCTGAGAAAGAGAATATTGTGGATGATGGCCGTGAAGAATGGGTTCAGGAAAGTGCTGAAGAAGCGTCGGGCGGGGCTGAAGGTGAGGTGCCTGATCATGCTGAATTGACCGCCCTGCTGGAAGATGCGCGGGGCAAGGCAGATACGCACTGGGATCAGGTGGTGCGCCTGCAGGCCGAAATGGACAACCTGCGCAAGCGTTCCGAGCGAGATCTCGCCAGCGCCCACAAGTTTGCCCTGGAGCGTTTTGCCAACGAGTTGTTGCCGGTTAAAGACAGCCTGGAAATGGGGTTGGCGGCATTCACAGTGGAAAATGCCGACCCGGAAAAGCTGAAAGAGGGTGTTGAGCTAACCCTGCAGATGCTGGAGGCGGCCATGGAGAAGTCGGCCATTACGGAAGTGAATCCGGAGAATGAAAGTTTCAATCCCGAATTTCACCAGGCCATGTCCATGCAGGAACGCGATGATGTCCCGCCAAATACAGTGGTAACCGTGGTACAGAAAGGCTACCTGCTGAACGGGCGACTGATTCGCCCGGCCATGGTGATTGTCTCGAAAGCACCTTAAGTAAGCTTTTTAACCTGATGCTAAAGAAGCAACAGGCTGGGCGGCAGATATTATTTAATAGCCACGAAATACACGGAAGAACACGGAAATATAAATGCTTTAATAGCAATTCTTTCGTGTTCTCCCGTGGATTCCGTGGCAATAATTTTTGTTTTACTCAGATTGAACCAGAACCAGAAAAACTAAATACCGGGGCGGGCTTGATTTTCCTTATTATCGACCCCAACTTAAGGGTAATGGCGAATCAGGTTTAACTACATACATATCAGATATTTACTTGGAGATTAGAGAAAATGGGAAAAATCATTGGAATCGACCTGGGTACCACCAACTCCTGTGTGGCGGTGATGGAGGGGGGCGAGGCCCGGGTAATCGAGAACAGCGAGGGTGATCGCACTACACCGTCCGTCGTCGGTTTTACCGATGGCGATGAGGTGCTGGTGGGCCAGGCAGCCAAACGCCAGGCGGTCACCAATCCCACCAATACCGTGTACGCGGTGAAGCGCCTGATCGGGCGTCGCTTTGATGAGGACGTGGTGCAGCGCGACATCGGCCTGGTGCCTTACTCCATCGTGAAGGCAGACAACGGTGATGCCTGGGTCGAGGCGCAGGGCAAGCGCATGGCGCCGCCCGAAGTATCTGCCCGGATCCTGCAGAAGATGAAAAGCACGGCAGAAGATTATCTCGGCGAGGAGGTCACCGAGGCTGTGATTACCGTACCGGCCTATTTTAATGACTCACAGCGCCAGGCGACCAAAGATGCCGGACGCATCGCCGGTCTGGACGTCAAGCGTATTATCAACGAGCCGACAGCGGCGGCGCTGGCCTATGGCATGGACAAGAAACGCGGTGACCAGAAGCTCGCCGTGTATGACCTGGGTGGCGGCACGTTTGACGTCTCCATTATCGAGATTGCCGATGTGGATGGTGAGCATCAGTTCGAGGTGTTGTCCACCAATGGTGATACCTTTTTGGGGGGTGAAGATTTTGACAAGCGCCTGATCGATTACCTTGCCGATGAATTCAAGAAAGACCAGGGCATGGATTTGCGCGGTGATCCGCTGGCCATGCAGCGCCTGAAGGAAGGTGCCGAGAAGGCCAAGATCGAGTTGTCATCCAGTCAGCAGACGGATGTAAACCTGCCATATATCACGGCCGACGCCAGTGGCCCGAAGCACCTGAACATGAAGTTGACGCGTGCCAAGCTGGAATCACTGGTCGAAGACCTGATCGATCGCACCATTGACCCGTGCAAGCAGGCGCTCAAGGATGCCGGTCTGTCGGCGAGTGATGTCGACGACATTATCCTGGTTGGTGGTCAGACTCGCATGCCGAAGGTGCAGGAAGTGGTGCAGAATATCTTTGGCAAGGAACCCCGCAGGGACCTGAATCCGGACGAGGCAGTGGCGGTTGGCGCAGCAATTCAGGGCGGCGTACTCGGTGGTGATGTCAAGGACGTGCTGCTGCTCGACGTGACACCACTGTCACTGGGTATCGAGACGCTGGGTGGTGTAATGACCAAGCTGATCGAGAAGAACACCAC
>DMKK01000006.1:0-6644 GCA_003454335.1 Gammaproteobacteria bacterium
GCAGGTGAGGGGCGTGAGCAGGATGCGGAAGCTTCGTTTTACTCAGCGCATCCTACGCACTAAAGGTGGCCATGACAGGGGAGCCGGTACAGACGTACACCGCATAGTACAGAGCAGGCAGAGGATCCTGCCCGGTTTCGGAAACAATGATTGCATACTCACTACGCAGTGATACCTGATGGTAAATCACCCCGCAATCATTGCGGCTGTCAGACTCGCGTACCGGCATACTTTTCGGCGGTGAGTTCGCGCTATCGGCATCTACGCGGGTCAAGGTCATACCGGACTCTTCCAGTACGGTAACAGTCATCACTCCTGCCATGGCTACGACCATAATGGCTGTCACGAAAAGCACGACAGTAAAAATATCCTGCATCGGTTTCTGTGCCACAACAAAGTCCGCCACTCATTACAACGTTAACTGGATAATGTCTTTATCATTATCTGAACCGAGTCACGCGTCTATTGGACCCAGGTTGTATACAATCTCGCTGAGCGCCGACCTTGACCGGTAGCCACGCCAGGGTAACCATCGCGTCAAAATTCCGTTATAACCTCATTATTTACATCCCTTTTATATATTGTTTTGGTATATTATTATTTTCTCATTTACTTATTCTGAGAAAGATAGCATGCGAACACCTATATGGCTTGCCCCATTCATTCTGACCGCTGCATTTTCGGTACAGGCATGGGAGACAAACAACGCATATGGCGGCCAGCCGTACGCCCGAACCGGTATGAATAGCGGGTTTGGCTTTTCCATGGGTTTCAACGGCAGGACCAATGGCCGTAACAGTTACGCGAATCGCCCCATCAAGCTGCGCGGTGTGAACTTCAATTATGACTCCGCCGAACTGACCCCGGAATCGAGCAGCAATCTCGACAAGGTCGCCAGCAATTTACGCCAGTTCCCCGGACTCAGCATAGAAATCGTTGGTCACGCCTCATCTGAAGGTAACGTGGCTTACAATATGGACCTGTCGGTGCGCCGTGCCAGTACGGTGCGTGACTACCTGTTAAAACAGGGTGTAAAAACAGAAAACTTGCGTGCAACCGGTTATGGCGAGTTGCAACCGGTTGTGAGCAATGAGGTAGAACAGGGACGCGCCATAAACCGGCGGGTAGAACTCAGGCGTCTGTAAGATCCCTGACTGTATTTTTCAGGGGGTTGCCGACTGGCAGCCTCCTGAAGGCAGCAGTCTCCAGTTCAGTACGTGTTTTTTCATCCATTGCCTGTTTCCTGTTTTATCTGGTTAACCCGGTGTGTCTTCATGCGATACACACTTCATCATTTCCTGCCGCGTTTAAGAAAGCGCGTCACGTACCAGCAACTGGCCTGCATCTCATAGTCCTGGTCCCGCGCCCAGGCAATACCGGTACGCACCAGTTTCTCTGCGATACCCAGGCCCCGGAGCGCTTCCGGTACAAAGGTCCGGGTAAAATCAATGCCATTGTCCGGCAACAACCTGTAATCCAGCACTGACTCCTGGCCATCAATCTGCGATACGAAGCGGTGCTGTTGCGGCTGGTGCGTAATCACGATATCCATCTGTACTGCTCCCCTGGCCATGCGGAACGCCTGGCGATCACTTCACAATACGGTAACAGGGAACGTATTCCTTGCCCGGCAGTTTCATGCGGTGTTGATCGACGAACGACGCCAGCAAGGCATCCATGGACTCCATGATGCCGGTATCGCCACGGATCTCGAAATGGCCATATTTCTCAATGGCGCGGATACCCTCATCCTTGACATTACCGGCCACCACACCGGAAAAAGCACGGCGCAGATTGGCCGCCAGCTGATGGGGTTCCTGGTCCTGGCGCAGTTCGAGGTTACGCATATTCTCATGGGTAGGATCAAATGGCTGCTGGAATTCCGGATCAATTTTCAGTCGCCAGTTGAAATAATAGGCATCGCCATGCTCGGTACGAAATTCACGCACCTGACTGAGACCGGAATGCATCTCGCGTGAGACACGGTCCGGATCATTGATAATAATCCGGTAACGCTGCTGTGCTTCGATACCCAGGGTATCGAGAATGAACCGGTTAATCTGTTTGAAATACTCTTCGGCACAGGCTGGCCCCGTCAGGATCACTGGCAACGGGATGCCCCTGTTGTCAGGGTGCAACAGGACGCCGAGTAAATACAGGACTTCCTCTGCGGTACCGGCACCACCGGGAAACACCACGACGCCATGCCCGGTACGCACAAAGGCCTCCAGACGCTTCTCGATATCCGGCATGATAACCAGTTCATTCACGATCGGGTTCGGTGACTCGGCTGCAATAATGCCGGGTTCGGTAATACCAAGATACTGACCGTTATTGATACGCTGTTTTGCATGACCGATCGCTGCGCCTTTCATCGGCCCCTTCATCGCACCGGGACCACAGCCGGTACAGATATCCCCGCCACGCAGACCGAGGCGGTAACCAACTTCCTTGGTGTATTCGTATTCATCACGTGAAATAGAATGCCCGCCCCAGCATACAACCAGGTTCGGATTGGTCAGCGGCCGCAGAATATTGGCGTTACGCAGGATGTGAAAAACTGCATTGGTAATACCGGACGAGCTACTCAGGTCGAATTTTGGATTGTCATTAATTTCATCGCTGACATAGATAACATCGCGCAATACTGCAAACAGGTGCTCGCTGATACCCTTGATCAGCTTGCCATCGACAAAGGCATGGGCCGGTGCGCCGGTAAGTTCCAGCTTGATGCCGCGCTCGTTCTGGACAAGACGAATATCAAACGACCGGTAACGCTCCAGCAGTTCCTTGCCATCATCCAGCTGGCTGCCACTGTTCAGTACCGCCAGAGAACAACTTCGAAACAGCTTGTACAAGCCGCCCTGGCTGGTATCGAGTAATTTAAGTACCTCGGCCCTGGAGAGTATTTCCATGTGGCCTTCCGGTGAAATCCGTGCATCGATTACTTCATATGGCATCGGTGTTATTTTCTTCCTTAAGATTTACAAGCATCAAATCAGCACACCCTACATTTTTGTTTCACTTGGTTTCTTCGTCGTGCCCTGCCCAGAAAACCGGCCGCAGCGGCTGCAGGCACCCGCGCCAGTTCCTGCATCAGGGAAAAAGGAATATTAGCAAACTCATGCCTTGCTGTGATATCCCCGAGCATGCCCAGCCAAAGCCCTGCTGTCATTTCGGCATCGGCCAGCGCCCGGTGAAAGGTACCGTCATGCGGAATACCCTTGTATGCAACCAGCGTACCGAGCTTGTGGTCGGGTGCATCCCGATACACTCGTCGTGCGGCCAGCATGGAACAGGCGAACTCGCCGCTGTAGCCACGCCCGATACGGGCCAGCTCGGCATCCAGAAAACGCCGGTCAAAAGAGGCATTGTGTGCAACCAGGTCATGCCCGGCGATAAAATCCGCGAATTCATTCATCACCTCCTCACAGGCAGGGGCACCAACCAGCATCTCGTTACTGATCCCGGTTAACCCTTCGATAAAGGCAGATACCCGCAGCCCCGGATTCATTAACCCCTGGAAACGATCGGCAAGCTGTCCCGCCTCCAGCTTCACGGCGCCAATCTCGATCGCCCGGTCACCCTGGTCAGGTGACATACCGGTAGTTTCAAAGTCCAGTACGATGACTGTATCCGCATTGCGGCATGCTGCCTGTTGCATGGCTTGACTATCCTTTTGGTGCCAGTTGAATATATTTTTCCGCAGCAAAACGCGGCGTACAGATACACAGAAATACCAGATCACTGTCGCCGGTATTGCTGATGCGCTGGGAATGATTGGCCGGAATGATCACCACATCCATCGCCGCTACTGCCACGGGCGGCTGCCCGTCAACTTCCACTACACCCCTGCCGGACACTACCACGTAACGCTCAACGATATCCCGGAGGCAGTGCAATGCGGTGGTCACACCGGGCTCGACGCGCGCACGGGCAATCGAGCAAGCGGCATCGGTGTCCGCATTATGCAGCTCAACAATATAACAGCCCTCCTCCAGGTAAAACTCGTCAGCGGGCCTGAACGGGTTGATTGTTTCCACCTTGCCTGCTCCTCCCTGTCATTTGCCGCGCTTGCGCCTTGTCCCTGTCAACGCCTGTGCCTGCAGCGGATCCTCGGGCCAATGATGTTTCGGATAGCGCCCCCTGAGTTCCTTTCTGACCTCATGATAACTGCCTTTCCAGAAGGCAGCGATATCCTGTGTAATCTGCACCGGCCGCCGTGCCGGTGACAGCAAGTGTATCAGCACCGGCACCCTGCCGCCGGCCACACAGGGCGTGACGGCCAGGCCGAACATTTCCTGCAGGCGCACCGCCAGCACCGGCACCGCCTGACTGTAGTCCAGCCGCACCCGTGAACCACTGGGCACGCGCAGATGGGTCGGCGCCAGCTCATCCAGCTGGCGTTGCTGTTGCCAGGATAACCGTGCGAGTAACGCCGCTTCCAGGTCCAGCCGTTTCAGGTGGGAAAATCGTGACATCCCCGCCAGGTATGGCAACAGCCAGTCCTCCAGTGTCGCCATCAAGGCCTCGTCACCAGCTGCTGGCCAGTCCTGCGGGGCATGATGATGCATAAAGGCCATGCGTGCCTGGCAGGTACGGGCCGCTTCACTCCAGGGCAGCACCGCAAGTCCGGCCCGGCGGACCCCGGCAAGCAGCGCCGACTCTATTACATCTGCTGGCGCCTCCTCCCAGCGCCGGTCAGTCAGCACCAGCTCACCGATACGCTGTTGGCGTCGCGCCTGTACACAGTGCTCGCGCTCATCCCAGTCAACCTGCGTCATTGCCGTCACCAACGCCGAGTGATACTTCAATAACTGCTCGTCATGAAGACGGGCTGCCAGGTAGATGCGCGCCTCGGCACTGCCATCCAGATGCGCAATCACCAGGGTATCCGCTGCCGCCAGCGGCTCTGCCTGCGTAAACACCGCACCACGCCCGTTACTCATGAGAAAACGATTGTCACTGCCACTGCGCCGCCGTGCAATGCGGTCCGGGTAGGCAAACGCCAGCAACACACCAGCCATGGACAGGTCTCCCTGGTCTTCCGGAGCGGCGGCACAACGCAACTGTTGCCGCCACTGCCTGGCCGTCGCACACACCCCGTTGAGCAAACCACGACCAGCACGCCCGCCCCTGTCGGGATGACGCAGCAGCTCTACACGTAGTACAACATCTGCATCGCGCTCGCCCGTCCTGCCCATGGGATCACGCTCACTCAGCAAGGCGGCAAGTTCACAGGCCAGCGCACCATAACCCAGGGCGTGGCCGCACAGAATCATGTGTGCAAGCCTTGGATGTGTACCAAAGCGCAGCATTTCCCTGCCATGTGCGGTAATACGTGCTGCGGGATCCAGCGCGCCAAGTTGTTGCAACAGTGAGGTTGCCTGCGCAATATGCGCCGCCGGCGGCATATCCAGCCAGCGCAGCTGCGTGACATCGTGGACACCCCATTGCGCCAGCTCCAGCACCAGTGGCGTCAAATCAGCTGCCATAATTTCCGGTGCGCCCTGTGCAAGCAACGACTGATGCGCTCCCCACATACGGATACACACACCCGCCTGCAGGCGACCGGCACGGCCACAACGTTGCTCGGCCGCGGACTGCGATACCGGTCGGGTTTCCAGCCGGGACAGGCCGGTATTCGGGTCAAAACGCAGCATCCGCATCAGGCCGGCATCAATCACTACACGAATACCCTCAATGGTCAGACTGGTCTCGGCAATGGCGGTTGCCAGCACCACCTTGCGCATACCCGCCTGCGCCGGCTCAATAGCTGCATCCTGTGCCCGTGCTGACAACTGACCATAGAGCGGTGCCAGCAAAACATTTGCATCCAGATCAGCCGCCTTTAACAGGCCCTCTACCTGGCGTATTTCACCGGCGCCCGGCAGGAACACCAGCAGGCTGCCAGCTTCCTCGCACAGGGTCGTATGCACCCGCTGCGCAACGTCAGCGCAAAATGCCCGGCGATCACGACTATAAGCCAGCCGTGGTGGTTGATAGCGCACAGTCACCGGGTAGCTGCGACCTTCACTGACCAGTAGCGGCGCAGCACCCAGCCACTGTGCCACGGCCGCCCCGTCCAGTGTGGCGGACATAACCAGGAGTCGCAGATCTTCACGCAGGACCGACTGGGTGTCGAGGCACAGGGCCAGCCCCAGATCAGCAGCCAGACTGCGCTCATGAAATTCATCGAAGATCACCAGCCCGACTGACTCAAGTGCCGGATCATGCTGCAGCATGCGCGCCAGGATTCCTTCGGTGACGACTTCGATACGCGTCGTCTTGCCCGCCCGGTTATCCAGGTGCACACGGTAGCCCACGGTCTCACCGACCCGTTCATGCAGTGAACGCGCCATAAAACGTGCCGCCGCGCGCGCAGCCAGCCGGCGCGGTTCCAGCATAATAATCTTTCTACCCTCCAGCCACGGTGCATCCAGCAGGGCCAGCGGCACCCGCGTGGTCTTGCCGGCCCCGGGAGCGGCCTGCAGTACAGCGCAGGTGCGCGCCACGAGTGTCTGCTGCAGATCCGGCAGCAGGCTATCAATGGGCAGTGGGGGGGGCATGTTAAAGAGGTTATGCGTAATTTGCTTTGAATCAGCGCGCAGGATGGGTAAAGGAGCGCAGCGACGTACCCATCA
>DMKK01000006.1:6660-9014 GCA_003454335.1 Gammaproteobacteria bacterium
ATGCTACGCTACTGTCAGCTCTGCGACCATCTCCAGCATGGGCGTACTGTCATTATAATCGACCGGTATGCGCCACTCGGTACTATCGGTCTTTAACACCAGACTCGGGAAACTGGTGGCGTGCAGCTGCCGTGACAGTTCAATCTCTGCCAGCAACTGCTGTTGCACCGGTTCGCTGCGCAGCGCAGCAACAAAGACCGACGTATCCAGTCCCAGCTCGCCCGCCAGTTCAACCAGGGTCACGTCATCGGAGGGATTTCGTGCCTGTGTGTAATAGGCCAGCTGGATGGCACGGGTCATACGCGCATCAAATGCAGCGCCCTGCATACGGGCCGCAATCACCGCACGACAGGCGGGAAAGGTTGAACGGCGCGGTGAGCATTGTGTCCAGAAGTCATGATTGAAAACCGTGCCCGGGATGGTTTCCTGTATCCGGCGCCAGGTCGCCTCGATTGTTTGCCGCATCGCTGCCGGCATCGGCGCTGTGGTATCCGTAGCCAACCCGCCCAACAGGCGCTTTACCCGGATCCCGTCCGGCAGCTTTTCCAGAAAGTCTTTCAGTACCGGTATAAAGCCCCAGCACCAGCTACACATGGGATCATGCACATAATAAAGTACCACGCGACCCCTCCTGGAGGAACAGGCATGAACCACAACATCATACATGCATCGGCACATTCCATCGCATGGCTACCAGCGACAGCACCTGCCGGCGATAAACGCTATTTTACTGACGCGTTCCCGCTGGCCGACCTGACTGCAATTCTGTATGGTTCCCCTGATGGTTTTACTGCAAGCGCTAAAGTTTTTATACTGCCGGCCGCACTCACTCTACACATACAACCATCAGGAGACCTTAATAATGCATTTACTGCGACGCTCGATTGCCATTTTCCTCTCTATCCTGCTGGCCCTCATGCCGCTGCTACCTGCACAGGCAGCAATGATCGGCAACGAACAGATTGTCAACCAGGACCTGCCACACCAGACACGCGATGGCCTGCAACAGCTGTTTGAACAGGAAACCGCCCAACAACAATTGCAGGCATGGGGCGTCAATCCGGATCAGATCAGAAGCCGCATCGACAGCCTGACCGATGCCGAACTGGCGCGAATCAACCAGCAGCTCAACGACCACCAGGCAGGTGGCAGCGTTCTTGGTGTCCTGCTGGTTATCTTTATCGTCTTCGTTATTACCGATGTCATTGGTGCCACAGACATCTTCCCGTTTATTCATCCGGTCAAATAATACTGGCTTGACACTGCACGTATGACCCTGGCAGCAAACACCCGCCGACTGGCGGGTGTTTTTGTCAGTGCATTGTTCCTCGCGGCATGCGCAACACCGCCGCAAACCAGGGAACTGCTCACCAACTCAACAAGTGGCCTGCCTCCCGCCATTGAACTTACGCAAACGCCCTTCTATCCCCAGCAACAATACCAGTGCGGCCCGGCTGCGCTGGCGACCGTACTTGGCGCACATGCCGTCACGGTAACACCGGAAGCACTCGTCGACGCCGTCTATGTACCGGCACTGCAGGGCAGCCTGCCCGAAGAGATCACCGCAACAGCACGTCGCTACCAGATGCTGGCCTACCGGTTGCCCGCATCTCTTGAGGCCTTGTTAATCGAAATTGCTCATGGCAACCCGGTACTCGTCATGCAGAACCTGGGTACCCGCTGGTTTCAAAACTGGCACTTTGCCGTCGTTATCGGATTTGACCTGGAAAGCCGTGAAGTCATCCTGCGTTCGGGTACCACGCGACGCTGGCGTACCACTCTGGCCACTTTCGAAAGAACCTGGTCGCGCAGTGACTACTGGGCGCTGGTCATCCTCCCCGCCGGCAAGGTGCCGGCCAGCGCCCGCCTCGCCCCCTACCTGCAAGCCAGCCACGACCTGGAGGCATCCGCTCAACCCGCTGCCGCACAGGCTGCCTATCAGGCAGCCACGCAACACTGGCCGGATGAACCGCAGGCGTGGATGACTTACGGGAACAGCCTGTATGCCACGGGTGAGGTCGCCTCAGCCGAGACTGCCTTCCGGCGGGTTACCCGGCTGTCTCCGGACAATCCCCGTGGCTGGAACAACCTGGCCTATGCCCTGTTACAGACAGGTTGCCCGCAACAGGCGCAGCAGGCCGCAGGTTGCGCCGTCAGATATGGAGGGGACGATGCCAACTACCGGGGTACGCTTGTTGAGATAAAGGAGATAGCACGGGGCACCGACAACCCGCATTGTGTGCCCGTCGATTGCAGATAGAGTGTACCCAACACCCGCTGTATAAGGGGTATCCCAAACCTGCTTCCTGCCGAAACCTCCTGACAGTACATTAATTTATCGACGCTTTCGGTGT
>DMKK01000239.1 GCA_003454335.1 Gammaproteobacteria bacterium
CTGGACTGCACCGGTTGCACGTACCGACGGCAGCCCAATCGCGATGAGTGAGATCGCAGGATTCACCGTTCGCTACGGCACATCCATGGGCAGCCATCCGAACATGCTCAATGTCGATGATGGATACGCCACCTCGGCAACCATCGCCGATCTGCAGGTGGGGACCTATTACCTTGTGGTCACCACGCGGGATAGCGAAGGCCGGGAAAGTGGCGACTCGGGTGAGGTAGCAAAAGCCGTGAATTAACCCGGTCACGGGGTACACAGCGGAACAGGGAATATTGGTTAATCCGCCTGATGGGTGCGTCGCTGCGCTCCTTCACCCATCCTACAGAAAACCCTGGGTCTTTGTAGGATGGGTGAAGGAGCGCAGCGACGCACCCATCAGTTCGTGGAATGTGGTGAATAGTTATAAACCAGGTTTGATAAAACCAGGCAGGCAGTCAGAATGCTTCGGTTATTTTATCCAGCACCTGTGACAGGCGGTGCACCGCGGTCACATCCAGCCCCTTGATCGCCTGCCGGGGCTTGTTGGCCGCGGGGATGATCGCCTTGAGAAAGCCATGCTTGGCCGCCTCACCAATACGCTCCTGACCATTGGGTACCGGCCTTAGCTCACCGGACAGGCCAACCTCGCCAAATACAATCAGGTCGGACGGCAGCGGCCGGTCACGGAAGCTGGACATGACAGCCAGCAACACGGCCAGGTCGGCGGCAGTCTCGCTGACTCGCACACCGCCGACCACGTTAACGAATACATCCTGGTCACCGAGCGTCAGTCCACCATGACGGTGCAACACGGCCAGTAACATGGCGAGGCGATTTTGTTCCAGCCCCAAGGCAACCCTCCGCGGGTTGCCCGACTGACTCTGGTCAACCAGCGCCTGCACCTCAACCAGCAGCGGGCGCGTCCCCTCCCAGGTCACCATGACGACACTGCCCGGCACTGCCTGTTCGTGCCGCGAAAGAAAAATAGCCGAGGGATTCGTTACCTCTTTCAACCCGGACCCGGTCATCGCAAACACACCCAGCTCATTCACGGCACCAAAGCGGTTTTTGATTGCCCGCAAGATACGATAACGGTCACCGGGGTCACCTTCGAAATACAAGACGGTATCAACCATGTGTTCCAGTACCCGGGGACCTGCCAACTGGCCCTCCTTGGTGACATGCCCGACCAGGAACATCGCAATACCGGACTGCTTGGCAAAACGCACCAGCTGGGCCGCACTCTCCCTGACCTGTGCCACCGAGCCGGGTGCAGACTGCAACAATTCCGTGTACAGCGTCTGAATGGAGTCCAATACCATCACCTGCGGCTGCTCCCTGGCGGCCGTGGCGATAATGCGTTCAACCGATGTTTCTGAATACAGGCGGATGTCAGGCCCTTCAATACCGAGACGCCCGGCACGCAACGAAATTTGCTCCTGCGATTCCTCACCGGTGACGTACAGGGAGAAAAATTCGCCGGACAGGGTCGCCAGCACCTGTAGCAACAGGGTGGATTTACCAATACCGGGGTCGCCGCCGATCAGCACCACGGAACCTGCCACAAGGCCACCACCGAGTACCCGGTCAAGCTCCTCCATGCCCACAGAGGTGCGCATCCGAGAGTCTGGCTTGATAGCCGACAAACGGGTCACGGTGCCGACTGCAGCACCGCTATAACCTGAAAAGCGGGAAGTCGCAGGAGTGGCCGTCGGGATCCCTTCAGACAGGGTATTCCAGCCACCACAGTCCCCGCACTGCCCGGCCCATTGTGATGCCTGGGCACCACAACTGCTGCAGAGATACACTATTTTAGACTTGGCCATAAGTGGTGCGTAGAGTAACCGGATAAGCGTCACCCGTCACCCTGCAGCCAGTTATCCAAGCAGCGCGCCGCTTCCGGCATGGCCCAAGCCAGCCTCTCGACCGGTTCCCGGTCTCACCTTCTCCTGCCTCCCGCGACGATGGACAGGATGTTCGAATAAAACCAGGCTTGGTGGCAGCTTTAAAAGATCGCTTCCGGCATCCTGCCTCCCGCGATCTACCTACGATGTACAGGGATGTACANNCCCGTAGTGACCATCCCTGTAGGCAAAAAAAAGCCCCCGGAGAGACGCTCCGGAGGCCGCAAACAAGCCCGGATCAGACCGGACCAATCAATTCAGCATGAATACTTTGCGCTGTAACTTTTCCCAGCACATCTTGCGAAGCTATCCGGTTTCTGTCGTATTGAACCAGCATGAGGTGATAGCGCAGCGGACAGAATTCTACCCTGTAAATACCCTCCGATTCCTCCAGTGCCGTAACAAGATCACTGCGTTTCCCCTCATCCAGAGACTCGTCTACATGTACAACAATTTCAACATTGTGTTCCGCTTCCTTTTGCAAATCGTATGCAACTTCTCCCATGGTTCACCCCCGCTTTTCAATAATAATTTCCTCGCTCCTGCTGCACTCCTCAATAAGTCCGGCTAATGATCCACACAGGTCTATAAGCCTGTTTGATAAGCCGTGCCATGAAACGTGTCAAACCGAGAAGTCAAATAAGCTGCATCTATCGATGCTTTGCCGACACTATCACGCACAGCTGAGGAAAGCTTAGTCGGCCTGTGGCACTTGTCAAGAATGAGTCCAGCAAAGACGGGCTGCGTTCAGCCGTGGTACTCGAACTGTACCCGCGAACCGACACCACAGAGTAATTCATAGGAGATGGTGCCGGCGGCTGCCGCCACAGTATCGACCGGCAGACCTTCACCCCAGAGGATCACTTCATCACCAACCTGTGCATCAGGGTGATCACTCAGGTCAATGCAGATCATGTCCATGGACACACGGCCTGCCAGGGCGGCCGGTTTGCCGTTTACCCGTACCGGCGCGCCACTCGGTGCATGCCGCGGATAGCCGTCACCATAGCCGATAGCCGCCACGCCAATGCGCATATCGACCGGACAGGTCCAGTCTTCACCATAACCAATGGCATCACCCTGCCGGCGTGCATTCACGGCGATCAACCGGGTACCAAGCGTCATCACCGGTTGCAAATCCAGTGACTGCGCGCTATGACCGGACAGGGGTGAACCACCATAGAGCATGATACCGGGACGGACCCAGTCGCGATGGGTATCAGGCCAGCCGAGTATGGCCGCCGAGTTGGCCAGCGTCTGTTCGCCGCCGGTGGCTGCAACCGCCCCCAGAAACACCTGCAGCTGCCTGTTGGTCGCCGCATTGTCGAGGTCATCGGCACAGCAGAAATGCGACATATAATGGATGTTCCCGAGTTGCGGAATCGCGCGCAGTCGTGCGGTCACGCTGGCGACACTGTCAGGATCAAAACCCAGCCGGTGCATGCCGGTATCGAGCTTTACCCAGACATCCAGCGATCGCAGCAGCCTGCCCTGCTCCAGCAGTGCCAGCTGACTGGCGTGATGAATAACAGCATCCAGCCGGTAACCGTTAATGAGCCCGACATCCTCGGCGCTAAACAGCCCTTCCAGCAATACAATGCGCTGGTCGAAACCGGCCTCGCGCAGGGAGATCGCCTCATCCAGGCAGGCTACACCGAAGGCATCGGCAGCAGGCAGCGCCTGCGCCATCCTGACCAGTCCATGCCCGTAGGCATTGGCCTTGATGATAGCCATGATGTTGCTGTGCGGCGCAACTTGCCGAACGCGGGAAAAGTTATGTTGCAGGGCGTGCAGATTGATACGTGCCCGGGCAGGCCGGGTCATCCAAATTCACCGCCGGCATACTGACTGTCAGCTGCATAGTTTTCAAAGCGCGTGAACTGACCCCTGAATGTCAGCAGGCGGGTACCGATCGGGCCATTACGCTGCTTGCCGATAATGATCTCGGCCAGCCCTTTTTGCGGACTGTCCTCGTTATACACTTCGTCACGGTAAATAAACATGATGACGTCCGCATCCTGTTCGATGGCGCCTGATTCGCGCAGATCCGACATGACCGGCCGCCGGTCCGAGCGCTGCTCCAGGCTGCGATTCAGTTGCGACAGTGCGATCACCGGGACATCCAGCTCCTTGGCCAATGCCTTGAGGTTGCGTGATATTTCGGAAATTTCATTGGTACGGTTTTCAGTGGTGCCGCTAACCTGCATCAACTGCAGGTAATCAATCACGATCAGACCGATGTTATGCTCCCGCTTCAGCCGCCGGGCACGCGCCCGCATCTCCAGCGGCGACAGGGCCGGCGTATCGTCAATAAATATCGGTGCAGCATCCAGCAGGCTGACCGCTGATGTCAGCCGCGGCCAATCATCATCATCGAGCTTGCCGGTGCGTATCTTGTGCTGATCAATGTGACCCAGTGAAGACATCATGCGCAGGGCCAGTGACTCGCCGGGCATTTCCATACTGAAGATCGCCACCGGCACCTGGTTTTTAATGGCGGCATTCTCGGCAAAATTCACCGCCAGCGTGGTTTTACCCATGGAGGGACGTCCGGCAACGATAATGAGATCGGAAGGCTGCAGACCCGCCGTCATTTCATCAAGATCGGAAAAACCGGTAGATACCCCGGTAAGTGGATTATCCTGCTGTGACAGCGTGTCGATGCGGTCCACAGCGGCAGTAAGCAGGGTGCGGATGCTCTTGAAACCGCTTTTGCCACGACTCCCCTGCTCGGCAATATCAAACACCAGCTTCTCGGCATCATTCAACAGCTCCGCTGTTTCACGGCCTTCAGACCCCAGGGCGCTGCCGGCGATCTTGTTGCCCACCGAGACCAGCTGCCGGGCCACCGACTTGTCGCGCACGATGTCAGCATAGGCCTTGATATTCGCTGCACTGGGTGTGTTTTGCGCCAGTGCGCCCAGTGCTGCCAGCCCGCCGACATCATCCAGCAAACCGTTATGATTCAGCCACTCGGAAAGCGTAATCGCGTCCAGCGGATTGTTCTTTTCCGCCAGTTCCACAATGGCGTGATAAATCAGGCGATGGTTGCGGCGATAGAAATCCTCTTCGGACACCCGATCGGCAACGACGTCCCAGGTGCTGTTATCCAGCATGAGACCACCCAGCACTGCCTGCTCGGCTTGTAAGGAATGCGGCGGCACCTTAAGTGCCTCCGTCTCAGTATGAATTACATCTGCAGAACGAAGCGTTTCGGCCATTTATATGTATTTTGATATGCTGGTATTAAGAGAGATGGATATCATCGCCCCCACGACGACGGGTAATAAATATCACAAACACGGTGTAAAGACATCATTGTATTTGAGCTGTCTTTATGCATCATCACAAACAATAACAGGCAGCCTTTGACAAGGCTGCCTGTTATGTTTTTCGCTACAAGAACTTGTAGCAATTAGTGCGTGCGATTTTTATTATTCTGCTTCAATCAACAGTTTTATAATCACATCAACATCAGTGTGCAGCTGCAACTGTACATCGTGTTCGCCAAGGACGCGGAACGCCCCGTCCGGCAGACGCACTTCATGGCGCTCAACGGCCACCAACTGCTCGGTGATGACCTCGGCGATGTCGGCCGTACCGACAGAGCCGAACAATTTACCTTCATCACCGGCTTTCGATGTAATGGTAATCACCTTTTCAACCAGCACCTCGCGACGAGCTTCCGCAGCGGCCAGTGCCTCGGCAGCAGCCTTCTCCAACTC
>DMKK01000237.1 GCA_003454335.1 Gammaproteobacteria bacterium
CTAGTAACGCACCGCTGGTGTTTCTATCCTGAGACCGTTGGAGCGCGACATGACATACAGCCCCATCAACCTGATTTCCTCGGAGTCCGCAGCAAAAGGTTCGGCACGCATCAAGGTCAGGCATTGTTGTATGCGCTGGTGAAGATTCGTTATTTCCCCGGTTCCAAGCCGGTAAGCAGGGAAGCCATTGCCCTGCCCCTGGCTGATCTTTTGCCCGCGTATCATTTGACCAGGATAGACATCATGACAATGGTAACAGGCCATATCAATCAATCCGTAGCGTGTTTTATACAGTTGTTCGCCGGCTTCCAGTAATTTAGCCATGGGGCCGTCTGTTTGCACATTAACGGCTTCACCGATTGCCCGGTTGCGAACGAAGGTCTCCAGATCAACAAGGTCCGGATGGTCGGTCGGTAGTGGTTTGCTGCCAGTGTTAGTATCGCGGCAACGGCTGATCCGCTTCTGCAGGGTCACGATTTCCGCAGCATCCTCATTGTATACAGGGTAGCGGGCAAGGTCCCTTGTATTCAGACTGGCACCGTCCTCGCCATGACAGTCAGCGCAGGCCTTGCCGGAGCCGGACTGTTTGCCGTTAAACAGGACCTGCCCCCGCTCGACGGCAAGTAGCCCCGGATTCTCAAAATCATCATCCTGCATGGCACGTGATGCCGGCTTGATATATTCATAACCGGACCTGGCTTCACCCGCCAAAGCCGCTGTTGTCGGAAGTGCCAGCAGGACAGCGCAAAAAAACCAGGGGGCTTTATTAAAATAAATCATTTGAGCGTAGTCAGGTAGGCAATGACATCCTCTACTTGCTGAGCCGTCAAGAAGGTTCTGCCACGATATTCTTCCCCGGGACGATTGATCAGGCGTGGATCGCGGTAGAAGCCGGGCATAATCGACACCGGGTTAATGTTGCGCGTGTCGACAACACGCAAACGAATCATGGGCACGGACAGGCGCGCAGCGATTCCCGCCAGTGGCGGCCCGATGGTACCGTAGGCCTCGATGCCGGGAATGGGCAATTGGTGACAGGCCAGGCAATTACCGCGATTGCCGTCAGATGCGATCTCCTGGCCACGCTGCACATCACCCGCAAGGCCGCATAATGGCTCCGCAATCGCGTAATCCTCGACTTCCCAGCGACAGTAATCTTCAGGCAGACCACCCTGACCGCTTGCCACCCCGGTTAACGGCAAGCAGGCCATCAGCACAAGGATAAGGTTTTTATGAAGTTGCATTTTCCAAAACGTAGACCTTGTAATTGCCTGTAATCTCAATGCGGACTATCGATTCAGCACGAGTCGACGACTCCTGACAACCAGTATAAAAGAAAAAAGGACCTGGCGCGAAATAGCACTTACTTAAACACCTTGCCACGGGAGCACACAGAATCACACCGAAGAAAAGCACCTTGTTGCCCACTGGATCAGAGTTACCGCTGTTTGCGAATCAGTCCCAGTCAATCCAGCCGTACCCGATTATTTCTCAATTAACTGATCCGGATCAATTTCACCCATAAAATATGCAGTTAAAATCACTCCTTCATCTTGCCAGAGACGGCGGCAAGCAACAGGGGGGCAATACACTGATGGATAATGACAAGGGCGGTTCGCTTTGGTCCAAAATACGCAATCCGGCATACTGGTCGCTACTGTTTGTGGGCGTCGTGGCAGGAATTATCTTCTGGGGTGGGTTTAATACCGCCATGGAGGCCACCAACACCATGACATTTTGTATCTCCTGCCATGAAATGCGTGACAACGTCTATCAGGAGTACAAGGAAACCATCCATTACAAGAACCCTTCAGGTGTTCAGGCCACCTGCTCTGACTGCCATGTACCCAGGCCCTGGATTTACAAGATTATTCGTAAGATAGAGGCATCCAGGGAGCTGTATCACAAGGTAATGGGGACAATTGACACACCGGAGAAGTTCGAGGCACACCGCCTGCACCTGGCAGAGCGTGTCTGGAAATCCATGCGCGCGACCGATTCCCGGGAATGCAGAAACTGTCATGATTTCAATTCCATGGATCTCAGTGAACAGGACCGCTACGCGCGCAAACGGCATGAACGCGCCCTGGCAAAAGGTGAGACCTGTATCGACTGCCATGATGGCATTGCCCACGAACTGCCCGAACGCCCGGATGATGACAATGACGAAGAGTAAGGCTGACTAAATCCATGAAAACACAGTTATTACTACTGGTATTGATACTGCTGTCAGGGGGAGCAGTCTTCCAGGCGGAAGCCTCCCAGGACAGCAGACTCATTGATGCGGCCGAAGCAGGCGAAGTGGCCGAGGTGCGCAAGCTGTTATCCGACGGCGCCTCGGTGAATGCACATTCACCAATCGGCAAGACAGCATTGATGTTCGCTGCGCAGGAAGGCCATTTGGAAGTAGTGGAACTCCTGCTGGACAACGGCGCCTATATCGAGGCCGAAACCAGCAATGGCTGCAAGGCATTGTACTGTGCTGCGGGTGCCGGCCAACTGGAGGTGGTCAAACTTCTGCTGCAACGCGGTGCAAATTTTTCCGGCCAGACCCGGGCTGGTTGGAGCGTATTGTCGAATGCCGTGCGAGAAGGCCACAGTGAAGTCACAAAAATCCTGCTCGCAGCAGGCGCCGATCCGGAAGCAGTAGATAAAGAGGGTAACACCCCACTCATGCTGGCCGCCGGGAACGGGACGGTTGAGGTTACCGCGCTACTGATTAAAGCAGGGGCTGTTGTCAACCGGAGTGGTCCCTACGACGAGACGGCACTGATGAAGGCCGCATACGCCGGACACGTTGCGGTCATCCGCTTGCTGCTAAAGGCTGGCGCACAGATCAATACCAGGGATCTGGATGGCGCGACCGCACTGCTCTGGGCTGCGGAGCGCGGCATGACGGAGTCTGTAGCCACCCTCCTCGAGCAGGGTGCTGATATTGAAATAAGCAACGATGAGGGGTGGACGGCACTGTTCGAGGCTGCCAACAAGGGGCACGTGGAGACAGTTCGCCTGCTGCTCAGGCAGGGCGCGCTGCCGACGGCGGTTGACAGTAGCGGTGCCTCGCCGATCGATTATGCGCGCAGCAACGAATACCAGCAGATTGTCGACCTGCTGGAAGGTGGTTCGGGATAGCGTAAAAACCCGGCCAATAAAAAGGCGGCCCGAAGGCCGCCTGTCATACTCATCAATCAGGGCGAATCAAACAAACAAGGTAATATCTGCGCCCTGCGCATTGGTGATATAGGTTGCGGCACCCGCCCATTCCGTCACTTCCGGGATAAAGTCTTCTTGCTTCCAGCCAAACAGGCCAACGGTCATCTGGCAGGCCACCAGCTTTACCTCGGCCTCAATACACAAATCACGCAATTCCGGAATGGTGGCAATACCATTGTTCTTCACCGTCATTTTCATCAGTGAAGTCGCCATATCCTCAAAACCAGGCACACCTGCCATCAGCAGGTTGGGCATATTCCATTCAATCCCCTGGAACCATTTAGGCCCAAAGGGCATCTTCATGGGCATGGCGGGATTGCCCAACGGGCTGATATTCGGCTTCAGGTCTTTCTTCAGCAACGCCAACCCGTAAAAGGTAAAAAATAGCGTGGTATCCCAGCCCAGTGCGGCGGCAGTTGATGCAAGAATGAAGGGTGGATAGGCCCAGTCGAGCGTGCCCTTGGTAACCATGATGGAAAGCCTGGGAGTCTTGCCGCTCTCCTGTTGCGCCATTTTCTCTGCAAAGCGCTGATCGAACCACCCTTTCAACTCATCCGCCGACATCTCTGCAAGGGATTTTCCTGAAACATCACCCATTGCCTAACCTCCTGAATTTATGCGCTGGTCAGCCCGGAACCAGCAAACAAAACAATAAATACCGGCCAACCCGTTACAGCCTGCACCATACCCAAGTAGTGGTCAGGAGCCTGTCCGAAACAATCTGCCGCGGCCAGGCTCCCGGGATGTTACAGGTCAGCCGTCGTCTACACCCCCTTCACATGAGGGGCTAAATCGGACCAATCAGTTTGGCTTTCAGGTTCAGTGAATTGAAGCTTTTCAGCACATCATGCGACGAATAAATCTCCCTGTTATATTTCGTCAGCACCAGATGGTTTCGCAACAGGCAGAATTCTGCCCCTATGATCCCATCCGTCTTTTCCAGCGCGGATACCACAAGATTCCGTTGTTCTTCCCCAAGGTCTTCGCTTACATGCACAACAATTTCAACAGCATTCTTTGCTTCACCAGCTACATGTTGCACTGCCTGATCCATAGTAGAGCTCCTCTCTTTGAGTATATTCACTGCATTCATTACGCCAGAAAAAACTATCAGTCTTCGGTTGGTTTCTTGACTAACAGCGCGAAGCCTACACCCAAAAGATATATATCACCAAACGCTGATAAGTAAGTAGGAATACGTATATCCAGTCTCATTAAGTTATAGAATTATACGTCGCCGGGTTTCCGGCAGATAACAGGTAGGACACTATGAAATCACTATTTATAACCTGCATTATTACCACGTTCGCACTGGCATCCCTGGCCATGCCGGCAGCGGGCCAGCCTCCGGTAACAAACGGTGCGTCAGCACCGGCAGCCGGCCTGCCAACCGGAGTCATTGTGATGTGGAGTGGTCCGCTCGATGCTATTCCTGCCGGATGGGCGCTTTGTGACGGCAAGGATGGCACACCGGATCTGAGCAACCGCTTTGTACTCGGTGCAGGTGCTGCCGACGAATACCTGGGCAGTACCGGCGGCTCGCGCACCCACAAGCACCGGGCCGGAAATCACACCCATCAGATAGACCCGCCTTCCTTGCGACTGCGCCCGGTCTATGGCTATTCCGGTTATCGAGGTACCGGCACACGCGGGCGCTCCTACACATTACCGGAGCAGACATTCAACTTGCGCTCGTTCAAATCGGGCCCGACAACGGTCATACCGGATTCAGTGTCGCACCTGCCGCCCTATTACAAAATCGCCTTTATTATGAAAGAATGATTTCAACCAACAAGAAGCCGGATACGAAGGACATCCACATAAAATTCTTTTTTAGTGGTGACACCTCAATTCATTGAGTGCCATTCAGGCCTTCCAGGATTAAACGGCAGCGCTTACATAACCAAAATCAGCCTGCCAGTTACCGCGACGGTAATCCAGCGTCAGCCAGTGCGGGATAAAACGCTCGGGTTTGATAATCGGCATATCCATCACCGGGGGATTGTCGCGTTCAACGTCCCGCATCGCACAGGTCTGCGTCACCACCGGACGAAACCTGGCCATCAGTTTGTCAGCCAGCGCGACAGCACCCGGGCCGTCAAGCGACTCACGCACATAGACCCGCTTGCGGATCAGGCAACTGAAATACAATTCCATTTCCAGGAACAGGGTTCCCGTACGACGATCCAGCTGTAGCTGCGCCTGCCGGCTGACAGTCAATTCCAGGGGCCGGCCCTGGAAAGTAATGGTGCGCTGCATGGGTTAGCAAAAAAGCCCGACAAGGGGGCCTTATTGAACGCTGCCAAACCCCGTGTCGGAACAACCGGCAGGCGGTTCAATCCCGGCAAGCTTGCACCCCTGCGTGATCGGACCACCCGGAAACAGGCTGTAGAGATATTTCATGCCACCCCTGGAATGGAATTTCTCTTCCAGCGCATCATGCAACTCACGTGAATTGATACTTGGCGCATCATGGCGGGAGAAAAACTCCTGCAAGGCACTCACCATCGCCCAGTGGTCGGCCAGCGGAATCAGGCCTGCATCTCTGGCACTGTTCGCCGCCGAGTCCCTCGTCCAGCCAGTCGGGGCATATGGAAAATCCGGATTTGTGGCGCCGTTACTGCCTATGGAATCTGTCATTTCTGCTCCTCTGTGGTAATTCGACTTTTTTTATACCTGTTAAAACTGTAGTCGCCCCCGGTGAACCTGGCAAGGGGATAACGGCAATATTATGCCAGCAGGTAACGCCCGCCCGAAGCAATGGCAATAATCGCAAGACCGATTAACAGGTTGATACCCACCAGGCTGCGTATCTGCGCCAGGCTTTTCCCGCCGGTCGCCCAGTCTTCAGCCGCGACCGCACGTTTCAGCCGCTTGAAGGGGGCAAAAAAGACATGAAAGAAAATAAGTATCATCACGTAACCGGTCCATATCATTATGTGTACATGCAGCCCCACAGCAGCAAAGCCACCGTAGAACGACAATATCATCCAGTAGCCGGTCACCAGCAGGGTAGCAATCGCAGCGAACACCAGGGGAAAGAACCTTTTGAAAACGCCCACCCACAGTGTCAACCGCACGGGTGGCTCCAGCTGACCGGCCGCTATCGGGCGCAGGACCACGTGCGCAAAGAACATCCCGCCAACCCAGATAACCGCTGCCAGTATGTGCAAGAACAAGGCTATACCCATTTTCTACTCCTGATGTTTAAAAAGATCACTTGTGCATTGTACAATGCCGCTATCGCCAGCTCCGTTTTAATTACCGATTTAAATTCAGGAACACGTTTTTATGACACAGCCAGACACCAGCAACAACGTCCTCATCAGCCAGTCTGTTGCCATCCTGATCGACGGCAACAATATTGAACGCAGCATTCATTCAGAAACCAACAAGCAGAACACCATGCTCAATTTCGATACCCTGGTACCTCGTCTGCTGGGAAATCGCGGCCTGAACCGCCTGGTGTACTTCCGTGAAGGCAAACAGATTTCAACCAAGCTGCAGGAACGTCTGCACGCCAATTACCACGGTTCGGTGCGCCCTTGCCATAAAAGCGCAGACATCCCGCTCTCCATCAAGGCAACGCAGCTGTCCAACAAGGTCGATGCGATCATTATCATGTCCGGCGACTCGGATTTTGTCGAACTGGTCCGACATCTGAAAGCTGAGGGTGTGCGCGTCGAGATTGCAGCCGTCCCGGCGACCACCTCGCGGTTGCTGACGGATGAGGCTGATTATTTTCATGAGATTACCAGCAACGACTGGTTTACGCTGGAGACCAAGAAACCAGCGCGGAAGAAATCTGGCAAGAGCGACACGTAATTTTATGGAGAGTTAACCCGGCAAATGAATATTTCGTATTAATTCTGGATCAACCTTGTAGGAGCGTCGTCGCCTACAGGGATGGTCACTACGGGCATCCTGCCCTCTCGTGACACTTGTACATCCCTGTACATCGTAGGTGAGGGGCGTGAGCAGGATGCGGAAGCTTCATGCCTCAGCACATCCTACTGTCTCGGCTGTATTTTTTGTACGG
>DMKK01000245.1:0-4430 GCA_003454335.1 Gammaproteobacteria bacterium
ACGCACCCGTCAGACGGATTAACCACCCCCCCTATCTCTGTGTCTCTGTGGTGAACCGAATAGTTACATTCATAATATAGTCCACCTTCCGGAAATAGCACGGTGTTTCATCAGTAGCGATTCACCGGGCAAGCACAAACAGGGACTTGAGAATCACGCCGGCGCAGACACTGACTCACCGGTCCGCAGCATGGCCGGCAACAGCAGCAGGGTAAAAACCGTACTGACCAGCATGCCACCGACAATGACACCGGCCAGTCCGCGATACAGCTCGGTACCGGCGCCCGGCATCAACAACAGCGGCAACATGCCAAACACGCTGGTCAGGGTCGTCATCAGGATGGGACGCAGGCGTAAACGCACCGCCTGCTCCACCGCAGAACGACGTGCGGCACCCTGTCGTTCGGCAGCACGGGTCTGGTACACCAGCAGGATAGCGTTATTCACCACCAGTCCGAGTAAAATAATAAAACCGATCATGGTCAACAGGTCCATGGGCTGAAATGCCACAAGGTTCAGCAACCATAATGCAGCCACGCCGCCAACGGTTGCCAATGGCAACACCAGCAATACCAGCAAGCCGTCACGAAAGGAGTGAAACAGGGCACTCATCAGCAGGTAAAGTATCAGCAGCGCCAGTACAAAACTGCTGCTCAGGTTGAACAGCGCCTCCTCCAGCTTGTCTGCAGCACCGCTGTAGCGCACCCCGCCGCCCTCCGGCAGATATTCCCGGACCACGGGCTCGATGTTCTCCTTGAGAAAGAGGATGGTTTCTTCCAGTGACACACCCTCGGGAGGGGTTACCCGTAATGTCACCGTACGGCGCCGGTCAAGCCGGCGTAACTTGTCAGGACCCGCGGTACGCTCCACGTGGATCAGCTCACCCAGGGACAGGATGCCGGCCTGTGGCGTTGCCAGCGGGATAGCGGCCAGTTCCTCGGGGGTTTCCCAGGCAGCGGCGCGCACGATGATATCGAGACGCTCTTCACCATCAAAATAGTCTCCGACATACAGGCCATCGCCCACCGCCCGCGATACCTGCGCCAACACGTCCCTGTTCCAGCCGGCCTCGGCGATACGACGCTCGTCCGGTACCAGCCGCAACTCGGGTTCAGCCATTTCCAGGCCCGGGGAAGGCGTAACGCTGGTTTCCGGCCATGCCTTTTGCACTGCGGCAAACCCTGCCCGTGCGGCCTCCAGCAACCGGTCCAGGTCACGCCCCTGAATATTCATATCCACAGTACGCCCTCCCCTTGAACCACCGAACAGGGAGGACTGCTTGGCAAAGGCGATGGTATCCGGAAACCCCCGGACAGTGGCATTGATCACCCCGACAAGTTCTTTGGCACGCGCACTGTCTGCCGCACGCGCGCCCATGAAAACGCCGCCGTTATAGGCCACAAAAAAATAGTGTTTGATGACCGGCTCTTTTTCACCACTGACATAGGGTGCCAGCCGTGCCGCAACCACATCACCCATTTCTGTCTTCAGATGTTCAATATTCACCCCGGGCGGCGGGTGGACAAAGGCAAATACCAGGTTGCGGTTGCCATCCGGCAAGTAATCCGCGTGCGGCTTCAGCAACAGTGTCAATAACAACGGCACACTGATTAACACAACAATCCAGCGCACCCGCCGCCCGGGCACATCCGTCAACACCATGATGCGCCGTGTCAGCCCCTCCCACCAACGGGTATGCGGATCATCGCTGTTGACAGACTGCAACCACTGGTTTGTCAGGGTTGGCAGAATAATCAGGGCAATCAGCATGGAAGCAATCACGGCAGAGGAAATCGTCAATGCCAGGTCGGCAAACAATTGCCCGGCTTCATCCGGCAGAAACACAACGGGCAGAAAGATTGCCACGGTAGTGGCAGTAGACGCGATTAATGCACCACGCACCTGCTGCGCGCCCTGGTACGCGGCCTCCAGACGGGTACTGCCAGCTTCCCGCAGACGCACAATGTTCTCCAGCACGACAATCGATGCGTCCAGTATCATGCCCACGGAAAACGCCATCCCGGCCAGTGAAATAACATTGATGGTATGGCCGCTCATATCCATTACACTAAAGGCGAAAAACAGCGACACGGGAATTGCAAGGGCCACCAGCAAGGTGGCCCGGAAACGCCGCAGGAACCACCACAGCACGCACACCGCCAGCACCACTCCAAGTAGCAGGTTGCCAAACAGCATCTGCAGCGAACGATTGATATAGACGGTCTCGTCATAGACCTGCTCCATCTGCAGGCCGGCAACAGCCAGTGGCCCCTCACGCAACTCCGCTGCAGCGGTCTGCAAACCCTGCATCACCTCCAGTACGTTGACGCCACTTTCCCGGTGCGCATTAACTGCAATGGCAGAACCACCCTTGTTGATGACAAAACTCTGGGGATCAGCCATCTGCACATCTACCTCGGCAATATCACGCAACAGCACCGGCCGGCCAGCACGCCAGTCGAGCACCATTTCGCCAAACTCCTCGACGGCAAACGTGCCGGTAAAACGCAGGGTATAGCGCCGCTTGCCGACATCGGCCGTGCCCGCCGACACATCCTTGTTGGAACCGGCCAGGCGTGCAACCACGGGGATCTCAATGCCAAGACTGGCTGCCTTGTAGGGGTCAAAAGTTATACGTACTTCACGCGGACGTCCACCGCGAACCTCGGACATGGACACGCCGCTGACACGCTCGTAGCGGGTCTGCACAACCTCCTCTACAAAGTCCAGATAAGACACGATGTCACGGTCATTTCCCGGCAGTGTCTTGATAATGAACCAGGCGATTGCCCGGCTGCGTCCGCCGACGGTACTCAATACCGGCTCATCGGCATCATCCGGGTAACTTCTGACCCGGTTCAGACGGTTCAATACTTCCACCAGGGAGCGCTGCAAATCAGTGCCGACGGCAAAGGTAATGGTAATACGGGCACGCCCGAGCTGTGCCGTCGAATCCATTTCCGTCATACCCGGCAGGCCGCGTAACACCTTCTCCTGCGGTTCGATGATTTCCGCCTCGACCTCTTCCGGCGCAGCTGCACGCCAGTTGGTATTGATTGAAATCGTGGGACGTTCTATTTCCGGGGTAAGCTGAATCGGCAAACGGCTCAGGCTGATCAGGCCAAACAAGACAACCAGAATAACAGCGACCAGCGCCGCAATATGATTATCCAGCGCCTGCCGGATCAGATTCACTCGCCGGACACCTGCTGCGTCGGGGTGACTTGCTGGCCGGCACGCAGGCGCTCGCCACCACGGATCACAATCGCATCACCTGGCTGGACAGCACCGATAATCTCGATAAAATCACCTTCCGCAATACCGGTCTCCACGGTAATGCGCTCGGCTGTATTGTCAGCAAGGATGCGAAATACCGTGGTGCCATCACGACGCAACACCAGTGCATCCCGTGGAATAACCAGGGCCGATCGTGATTCCTCAGTCGGAATGGCGATGCGCACACCCTGCCCTGCCGACCACCCGTCCCCGTCCAGCAACAAGCGCAGCTCATACAGGCGTGACTGGTCATCTCCCACCGGGACCAGGGTTCGTACCGCGCCAGTCGCAGACTGCCCTGCAATGGTCAACCCCAGCCTGGTGCCAGAATGAATATAGGGTAATGCCGTTACCGGGATCCAGGCCTGCGCTTCCAGCGATGCCGTATCAACCAGTCTGACAATTGGCGTACCGGGATCGGCCCACTCCCCTTGATGGATAAACTGCTCGGTAACAACCCCGGCAAATGGCGCCTTGATAGTCGTACGTTCCTGTTTCTCCCGCGCTTGCATGAGACGGGATTCTGCGGCGGCCAGCTCACTGCGGGCAATGGACAGGTCCCGCTGCGCCTGATCAAGACGGCTGAGCGCAGCATGGTTATCCTTGGCGAGTTTTGCCAGGCGCTGCGCCTCTGCCTTGTTAAATCTGACATTTGCCTGCTCACGCGCCAGCTGCGCTTCTTGCTCGACCAGCACGTCCCGTATCAATACATCATCCAAGCGCGCAGCGACAGCACCTGCTTCAAGCTGCGTGCCCACCTCCGCCACCCAGATAACCTGGCCGTCCACCTGCGCAGCCAGACGCGAGTCGGTCCGGCTGATAACGGTGCCGGCCACCTGGATCAGGGGTGTCATCTGGCGAGTCTCTGCCGCAACGACAATGACCGGTGGTGCCCCCGCCGCCAAGGCAGGCCGCAGCATACCGGCAAACAGCAGGGACATCACAGCGGCTACCGGCCAGGTTCGTAACAAAGGGGGTAATTGGGGGGGCAAACGTCTTCTCCTGATATTGCCAAGCGCATCAACAATAGCAGATATGTTACTGAAATTCATAAAGAGAAAGCCAGCTATTCATCACAGAGGCAAGAGCACACTGAGGACAGGGGATATTGGTTAACCCGTCTGATGGGTGCGTCGCTGCGCTCCTTCACCCAT
>DMKK01000245.1:4447-10260 GCA_003454335.1 Gammaproteobacteria bacterium
TGGGTGAAGGAGCGCAGCGACGCACCCATCAATCCGGGGCCGCTGCAGGCGTCAATCCTTGCGCTCGGTCTCGCGCCAGGCAAACGAACAATCAAGATGGGTACGAACGGTAATCAGGCCGCTTAGACCATCCTCGACCAGGATATCCATGGGACGCCGGCGACGCAGGCGCCTGCAGGGTTGTTTCAGCCAGATCAGGCCGATGCTGGCATTACGCGGAAAGGTGGTACGCAGCGCCTCGGCAATCCCGAGCAGGTGTTCAACATGCTTCATGACCACCGGGTCATCCGGCAGGGGCGTATCATCCTGAAAGCGACGCAACATTCTCGTTCGCGTACCATCCGGCAAGCCCAGTATACTGACCTGGTCAGCGGCCCCGATACCCCAGTCGTCCAGCAGATTGACGACCATGCGGCCCAGTCGAGTGCGATCTTCCTGGGTAAGTGCTGACATTTTTTTCCACTGCCCTTGGGACGGTTATTTGCAAAACAGCATTCTAGCATGTGCCATCCGGCAAAAACTTTATAACCCCTTTATCCTTGCGTCATTTCGGGTGCGCTACCCGGCGGCAAGCAGATATGCGCGCGCTAGCGGTGAATTTTCCCTATGATTCGCCCCCTGCGCTCACAAAAATACACCGGACATTTCATAACATGACCCCACTCGCCCTGCTGCTGTTAATCGTCTTTCTGGTCTGGTTCTGGCAAATCAGTCAGCGCTGCCGTGACACAGCCATTCAAATTGCCCGCCAAACCTGCAAGCAACAGGGCGTACAGTTTCTCGACGGGACCGCATCCTTGCAGTCTGTCAGGCCCTATTACTCGCGTACCGGCGGCCCCGGCCTGAAACGCACCTATACGTTTGATTACAGCGAAGACGGCCTCGCACGCCAAACCGGCTGCATCATCATGCACAACGCACAGGTCACCTCGGTACTGGTAGACAGTTAACTGTCGAGGGCAGCATCACGACTGATATACTCTGCCAGTCACAATCGTTATCTCAGGAACAGGAAATGCCCTACTACATCTATATCGTCACAACCCATGACACGACCAGCACCCGGTCAATCAAGCTGGTCAGGGAATATGAGAACTTCAAACTCGCCAAAACCGAAGTCAGGCGGTTACGCAGTGAAGAGCAACTGGAAGAAGCACAGGCCTACAAGATTATTTTTGCCGATGACATGGCGCAGGCAGAGCAACGACTCACTGAATTCAGGGAAGAACCCATCGCCAGGGAATGGGAAAAATAGCAGCGGCACTTTCCGGCTATGGATGAGCAGCAATACAGGGACACCTACCATTCGGTAAACGACCGGCGTTGCATTTTCGAAAAAACCATTAACTCACGGCGCAGTACCTGCAAGCAGGCCCATCGCTTCCATCTTGCCGACCGCGAGGGCATTGCCTGCCGTTCTGCCTCGGCAAATGTACTCTGCAAGGAACTGCTTGACCACATGCGCAGCAAGGCCCGCTTTGCCCTGCACCTGACCAACGCCGACAGCCCCTTGCCGCATGCCAGGGAAATCAAGGTACAAACCGGGGGACTGCTGGGACTACAAGGTTTGTTACATCCGGAAAAATCCGCTGCTGACAATGTCGAAAATATCATCGGGCTGGTTGATACCGCATTAACAGGGTTCGAACGTCTGGAAAACCTGCCTTACGACATTGTTGTGCAGGCCATCGTGAAATTCGAGGGGCGTAAAAAACGTCAGCACAAACATGATGACTAGACCATTGCCATGCCGCTGAAAAGACAAGCCCGAACCGATCCCACGGATACATCACGGCAACTGCCGCAACTGGAAGTCGTCATTGAGATCCCGCGTGGCAGCTTTCTGAAACGCGGATCAACAGGAGAACTGGATTTTATTTCGCCTTTCCCGTGCCCGTTTAATTACGGTTCAGTTGACCAGTACATCGGCCTTGAAGGTGACCTGCTGGATGCAGTGGTACTGGGGCCGCGCTTGCAGAGAGGCAAACGCGTAACCGTACCGGCAGTAGGCGCCGTGGGACTGACAGACCGTGGCATGTATGACGACAAGATAATCTGCAGCCCTGCCCCCGCCACTCCTCGGCAACGTTTTCTGATACTGCTGTTTTTCAGGCTGTATGCAAAGTGCAAGGGCGTGCTGAACTTCTTCCGCGGCTGTCCCGGCCGGAATGCCTGCGACGGCTGGGGTGATGCCACGGAAGCCATTTCCCGGGCACAACCTCGCAAGGACGAAGAATGGACAGGTTCGGATATTTCTTTCTGAAGCGGTTCCCGTATTTTTTTATTTAATAGCCACGGAAACCACAGAAGAACACGAAAAGATTACCCTTAAGGCATTTATAGTTCCGTGTTCTTCTGTGGATTCCGTGGCAAAAAATACATTATTCAGCTTGGCCTACTGCAGCACAATCGAATCTTTTCTGACCGCTGAAAGCGTTTCCAGATTTGCTCCACTCAGACTTGCATGGCGGCGCACCTGGAAATAGATTGTCTTTTTACCCGGCCCCGCACTTAGCTGGAAAGCCGGCGCTTGCGTATAATCCTGCCAGCCGGCACCCCTGAAATTTGCCATTTCGCTGGCGCGGTACTGTGTCGGCTGGCCGCTCACCACATTGTCGAGCGTCACATTACGTGTCGTCGTCACAGCTGCACCGCTGCTCATTACAAACCGGCTGATACCCAGCCCGCCACCGGATACCCGCGTGGCAGTTTCGCTCAGGGGACACTGGGTGCCACCACCACCAGCTGGCAAGGAGAGCACCAGCATGCGATTACCCGTTGGGGGAGCCATGCTTTCCTGTTCCGCCTTGTAGCCATCTCTGGACGCCGTCACCAGTATCGTGGCACGCGGTACATTGTTGAACGTCGCATTTCCGCTTCCATCTGTCAGACTTGAGCCAAACTGACCGATCCTGGCGGGTGTGCCCAGGCAGACTGCAACACCGGCCAGCGGTGCCTTGCCGCCACGTTCGAACACCCGAACCTGTATATCAGCAGCGGGAACCGTTAGGGATGTCAGCGAAAACAGCAATAAAATTGTTAAACCTGAAAGATACTTCATATTATTTTCCTTATATTTTCCTTGGTATTATTTTCCTTGTTACAAATCCAGTGTAGAACATCTACCGGAAACATCAACCCGGGACAGTCACGGTGTCTGCCGGGTCCTGCAAGGATGTCTGCAACATCGATGCTTCGATCGGAAATGTCAGGGCCTTGTACACGGGTATACGTGCACGCAAATTATCAAATTGCATCGCAAATTCCTGCTCGTAGAAAACAATAACACGTGTCTCCGGCAGACGCTGTACGACAGCAAGTAATGACTCCAGATTGCTGGTACGGTCACGGAAATCCGACTGGAAATTAAACTCGGCAACAATCACATCGGGCCGGTGTTCTTTAAGAAAGCCCAGCGCCTTGCGCATCCGCGTCGCCACAGCCACCTCATAACCAAGTGATTCATACAAGGGGGTGAAATTGGGATAACCACCCAGCTCAATGATGGATAGCAACAGTTTCTGCGGGGCCCGGTCTGACATGATCCAATCATATCAGGAGGTAATATGGAAGAAATCTCACCCAGGCGGCTAATCAGATCTATATATAGTTAGCTGACAATCCATTTCAGGCCGTCTTTACCCGGAAAACCCGGGATACAACAGACTACCGGGAAATATTATCATTCCCCGAACAACCGTATCTTATTGAATAATATATCAATATATAAAAATACGCAGTTATTTTCCTGCTTTATTAGAGTTTTCTTAAATAAGTGCTTGCTTATTTAAGCATCTGCTTATATTATAACTCCCGTCGTTGAACACACACTTTTTAACCAAGTTTACTAATTTGACTATTTGGAGAATGATGATGAAGAAAATTTCTACGGTACTTTTTGCTGCAACTATCGCTGTTGCTTCTACTGCTGCTTCCGCTTGGGGTAACAATGGTTACAACAACGGTTATGGCAACGGCTATGGCGACGGTTATGGCGCTGGTGATTTCGACGCCGACGCCGATGCCAGCTTTGGCTTCAGCATGGGTGGTAGCGCCAGCGGTCGTGGTCGCGGCTATGGTAACGGCTACAACGGTTACCGTGGTTACAACGGTTACAACGGCTACCGTGGTTACAATGGCCCTTACGGCCAGGCCCCTTACGGCTACGCCCCGGTTGCTGCTCCGGTTGCCCCTCAGGCACCTGTTGCTCCGGTTGCCAAGTAAGACCCTGGTCTAGACAGCCAGAAAAGCCCAACGGGGGCGACTCGCAAGAGTCGCCCCCGTTTTTTTTGCCTACAGGATGGTCACTTCGGGCATCCTGCCCTCTCGTGACACTCGGACATCCTGTCCATCGTCGCGGGAGGCATGGAGAAGGTGAAACCGGGAACCGGTTGAGAGGCTGGCCTGGGCCATGCCGGGAGCAATCTCTTAAAGCTGCCACCAAGGCCTGGCTTTCGATGGCGCCGGGAATGGTCTCTCCCTATTCAGCTACTCGGACGAATAGCTGTCATTCAGATTTGTATGGCACAACACACCGCGCATGGTACCGATCAGACTCAACAATTCTTCATTGCGCACACAGTAATAGATCCGGTTCGCATCGCGTCTGGACTTGACAATATTCTTGTTACGCAACTGGTCCAGGTGTTGCGAGACATTACTCTGCGAGGTGCCAATCTTCTCGACAATCTCGCCAACAGACATCTCTTTATTACCCAGGGTACACAAGATCTTCCACCGCAGCGGATGCCCCATGGCCTTGAGGGCATCTGCGGTCAGGGTAATGTCTTCATCCGGTGCCTGATCTGGTTTTGAATCTTCCATCATTCACTCCAAATAGTCGTGCTGGCAAGTGTACGCAGTAAGGGCGGAGTTGCAACCGTCAGATCAGCTGCTGCCCCTGCTAAACGGTTACGCGAGTATAACCAGTCATATCCTTTGCAATACAGATAATATCAGTAATCTCGCCCGCTTCATCCTTGATCGCCGTCCGTGAGAACAGGATCGGTACCCGCCGCTGGTCCTTGGCAATAAAGCTGGCCTCTATGCTGCTAATGGTACCGGTGCGGATCAGCGCTTCCAGCCAGGTGCCCATGAAGGCATTGGCCTGCACCGTTTCTTCTTCTTCAAAGATATCGCCGATTGCCATACCCTGCAGGTCCATCTCCGCATAATCCAGCATCCGGCAGGCCGCCGGGTTCGCCGTCTTTATCCTGCCATCTGCACCCAGCAGCAACAGTGCTTCACCCATGCTATCGATGACATTTTCCAGGTAGTTCTTGGCAACGCGCAATTCCCGGGTACGCTCTTCCACCTGCAGCTCCAGGCGGCGATTCATATCGCGTTCTTTCTCGATCAACCGCAGATAAGTGCTGATCTTGTTGATTAGCTGGTTATCGTCAATCGGCTTGAGCAGGTAGTCCGCTGCCCCGACTTCATAACCCCTTTTCTGGAATTCATCCGTTTTGTAAGCCGCGGTCAGGAAGATAATCGGAATATCCCGGGTTCTCTGCCTGACCTTGAGCATGGAAGCTGCCTGAAAGCCATCCATCTCCGGCATTTGCACATCCAGCACGATCAGGTCTATGCGCGGATTCTGCAAGGCAATGTCCAGTGCAGTCTGCCCGGAATCCGCCTCCAGCACCTCAACATCCATGTGCCTGGAAATCAGCGTGTGCAAAGTGAACAGGTTATTCCGGTTGTCATCAACAATCAGAATCCGGAAGTCGGCATATCGATTCATAACAGCTTTCCTGGGTTACCTGGTTGACAGCTAATGCATCATCACACTACGGACTGATGGGTGCGTCGCT